>WTAT01000577.1 GCA_013139415.1 Desulforhopalus sp. | reverse complement strand
GACAGTACAGATACTCAAAATGGCTGACAGTACAGATATTTACTATCAAAGCGGAATTTTCTGTTTCACCGGACTGGTTCTGCTCACCCTCGCCATTGCAACGGTCATTGATCATGACTTTTTCTGGCAGGCCATTGAAGCCAAGGGAAAAAAAAGATACCCCGAGCCCGCTGCCCACTCCCAAATACAGGGTGACGCCCAGGGCGACGCACAGAGTGATGTAATTATCACCGCCGCCGAGCGGGGCCTGATTCTCTGCCCTATCTGCCATAAACTATCGCCGACGACCCTTGAGGGGGAAGGATGTCCACGCTGCGGACAGACCCTCCACAGCAGAAAGCCTTCCAGTATTTCAAGAACCTGGGCCCTGGTCCTCACTTCGTCAATTTTCCTTGCTCCGGCCAATCTTTTACCAATAATGCAGATCGATTATCTCGGTATCCCCGATCCATCAACAATCCTGGATGGAATAATATATTTTTTTCGGCACGGATCCTACCTCATTGGCCTGATCATTTTTACAGCATCCGTTCTGGTACCCGTCTTTAAAATAGTCGGTCTTGTTATTTTGCTTTTTTCCACCCGCCCATGCGGTACCAAGTTACTGAGACAAAAGGCCAGAATGTTCAGGTTTATCACTTTTATCGGCAGATGGTCAATGCTTGATATTTTTGTCATTGCCCTCCTCTCCGTCCTTGTGGATTTTGGCTTTTTCACTTCGGTACATGTCGCCCCCGCAGCCACTTATTTCTGCGTCGTGGTCGCATCCACCATGTTTGCGGTTATTACCTTTGATCCGCGAATAATTTGAGATAAATGTATTCCATGCCAGAAGGTGGTCAGTGATAAAAACTCTCGAACCATTTTCGAAAATACACCATGACAAGCGAACCTGTAGTTAAAAAAAATCGCGGTATTTCAACGATCTGGATCTTACCTATTATTGCCTTTTGCATTAGTGGCTGGCTGGTCTATAACAGCTATAGAGATGCCGGGGTGGAAATAACCATCTATTTTGCTGACGCATCCGGCATCATCCCCGGAAAAACCCAGATCATGGCCAGAGGAATTCCGGTTGGTCTCGTCAAAAAGGTCCTTCCCGACCTCAATAATCAGCAAGTAAAAGCCATAGTGCAAATGGAACAGGATGTCGTCAATCATCTTGTTGAGGATACCCTGTTCTGGATAGTTCGTCCCCAACTGTCGGCAAGCTCGGTTCAGGGCCTCGATACCATTTTCTCCGGAAGCTACATAGGCATGCAAATTGGCACCTCGACAAGCACCAGACGAGAGTTCAATGGCCTTTCTTCCTCACCCCCCGTCTCTTTAGAAACACCTGGGCTCCACTTACAACTGACAGCCGAAATGCTCGGATCCATACAGAAGGGAACCGGAGTCTATTACCGGAATATAGAGATAGGAAAAGTCCAAAACCACAAGCTTGTAGGAGATAAAAGCGTCCTGATCGATCTCTTTATTGAACCAGAATTTGCGAATCTGGTAAGGGAAGGCAGCCGTTTCTGCAACGTCAGCGGAATCCAGATCAGCGGAAAACTACCCAATCTGAAGGTGCAGGTCGAATCCCTGGCGTCGCTACTAAGAGGTGGTATCCTGCTCCACACCCCAAAACAGCTTCAGGACAGCCCTGTGGTCAGTAACGGCCATGTCTTTTCTCTGTATCCCGACTACGAATCGGCCAACTACGGTATCCCGATGACCTTAACCCTCTCCTCGGGTGAAGATATAATCGGCACATCAACCAAGGTTATGTATCGTGGCCTGGAAGCAGGGTTTGTTAAAGATATTCAAATTAACGACGATAAACAGAGCATAGTGACGGCTCATATTCTTCTTGATCCCAGAATCGAGATTTTCCTCCGTGAAAACACCAAATTCTGGCTTGTAAAACCGGAGATTTCACCGAAAGGAATACATAATCTCAGCTCGTTATTTTCCGGTGCCCATATCACCTTTCAACCGGGAAACGGTGCTTTTAAGAATCACTTTGATATTCTCCCGGAACCACCACCACAAACACCACTTAGAAAAGGTAGATCCTTTGTGCTTATTTCCGAGGATCCCATCAATCTTTCTGCCAAATCCCCCGTCTATTTTAAAAATATTAAAGTCGGGGAAATAGTGGATATCGAACTGGAAAAATCTGCCAGAACCATTCGTACCACCCTGTTCATCTACCAAAAGCATCTCCACCTGCTCAGTAAAAAAAGTGTTTTCTGGATACACTCCGGTCTCGATATTGGAGCAAGCATTGACCATGGGCTTAAGGTTTCAACCGGGCCACTGGCCAACCTTATCCTTGGCGGAGTGAGCTTTACTACCCCTGATAAACTGAAAAAACAAAAAAATTTCTCCCCGGATGAGGGCTTTGAATTTCAACTGTACAGCAGCTATAAAGATGCCGTAGCCGCAGTCACCTCTCTGCAGCCCGACGGAAAGCATTTTCTTATCAGGTCGGAGGATGCACAATCCCTCAGCATAGGTGCTCCGATACTGCATAAGAACATTAAAATAGGAACAATTGAAGGCTTTCGCCTGACCCCGGATCAACGGGAAGTACTGATCGAATGTTTTGTTGATATCCAATTTAAAAATCTTGTCCACCAAAAGACCAGGTTTTACAATTCAAGCGGTTTGAAGCTCTCGGGCGGCTTGGACGGCCTAAATCTGCAGACCGGCCCACTCCATTCCATCCTTGCAGGTGGCATCAGTTCCATTAACGTCACTGACGGGAGTCCATTGCCCTCTGGCACGCCCTATCCACTCTACCCAAGCAAGCAGGAAGCCCTGCATGCCGACAAAGTGGAGC
>WTAT01000337.1 GCA_013139415.1 Desulforhopalus sp. | reverse complement strand
TCTTGGGTATATAGATGCAAGCTGGTCAGATCGACTTGGTGGAATGAGTATTGAATCGGTAATGGGCGCCGATAAAAAAAATGTAACCTTTCTTAAAGGGGCGGTAACAGATCAAGCTGAGTTGATTGGGATAGTCAACAGTATCTACCAGATGCGGCTGCCATTATTATCTGTTTCGCTGGTTGAATATCCCTGAATGAATTCAGTTGTTTGTTGTTGCAGGGTGGACATGAAGTCGCAACCGTCTTAGCAGAAACTGTGGAATCTACAACATCATACGAAGTTTGTTTGTCTGCAAAATAGCTCAGAAGCAAGATTTGTTGCGTCAATCGGTGTACCTCTAAAACTCTAACAGGGAGCAATGAAATGACAAAACTGACACCATACGAAGAGTTCAATATCGAAATTCCCGAAACGTTTCCAGAAAATACGATGTCCGCCGGGGCGGCGAAGGCAATGGTAAAAAGCGAATGCTGGACAGACGCAAATCCAATGCTGAACCTCTCTTCCTTTGTGACCACCTTTGCCGAGCCAGAAGCCCGCGAGATTTTTGCCAGCGGTTCGTTCCGAAACTTTGCTGATCCGGACATGTATCCCCACACCAAGGATACGGAATTCAAGTGTGTCAAGTGGTTGCACGATCTCTGGAATGGACCCAAAGATGCTGAACCCTATGGGGCAGCGACGATCGGATCGTCCGAGGCGTGTATGCTGGGTGGGTTGGCGCATAAATGGAATTGGCGTGAGGCTCGGGAAAAAGCGGGTAAAGATGCCAGTAAACCTAACATGGTGACTGGCGGCAACGTCCAGATCGTCTGGAAAAAGTTTTTGCGTTATTTTGATGTTGAACCACGCATTGTTCCCTTAAAGCCCGGCAATTACAGGCTGACCGCCGAACATCTCGACGAGTATGTGGATGAGAAGACCATATGTGTGGTGGCGATCGCAGGTCAGACCTTTACTGGTGAGGACGACGACATTCAGGAAATCCATGATTGGCTTGATGCTTATGAGAAGAAAACCGGCATTTCCATTCCCATGCACATCGACGGGGCTTCTGGTGGTTTCGTTAATCCATTTTTATATCCGGACTACAAGTGGGATTTCAGGCTGCCGCGAGTGCAGTCTATCAATGCCTCGGGGCATAAGTACGGCCTTGTCCCCCCTGGTCTGGGTTGGGTTGTGTTCAGGGATCGGCAGGTGTTCAATGAAAATCTGGTGTTCTACGTGAACTATCTGGGCGGTGAGGCAGCGACAGCGACGCTGAATTTCAGCAAGAGCGCCGCTCCGGTTCTGACCCAGTATTACCAGTTCCTGCGTTTAGGACGCGAGGGATACACCTGCATCATGAAACATACCTTGGAGCATGCCGAGTACCTGCGCGACCGACTCACTAAAACAGGTAAATTCCATGTCATGAATGAGACCCAGCGCCTGCCGGTGGTTGCGCTGACACTCGACAAGTCCGTGACGAAGTACAACGAGTTCGACATCTCCAATAAAGTTCGAGAGCGCGGCTGGATTCTGGCGGCTTACTCGATGCCGCCTAACGCCCAGGAGGTAAATAGCCTGAGAATCGTGGTTCGACCACACATCAACCGGAATGTTGCCACCTTACTGGCAGACGATATTGAGCGTGCCTGTGATTTTCTTGAGGTGCATGGTGGTAATGCGACACCTCCAGAACTGCACCCGGCACATGTATCCTCACCAGCCAAATGCTGATGTGCTGGTAGCCTTAGTGCCTTGGGGATTAATTTTCTTGTTTTTCGCATGAGAATTAATCTCGCAAGATATGAGCGCCCCTCAAGGTGGGATTGTAAAGAAACCTGTTTCCCGGGGTCAAACAGGGCTGATTCGTTGATTTAAACGCCATTGGCTCTAAAGACAGGACGCCCGGGCCAATAATTAGGAGCCTGTCCGAGAATGCCCTTTTGCCCAAACTCTTCGGGATTCCCAAAAAATAATGCTCGGAATATCAACCATATGCCTGTGCTTATTTTTTAAAAATATCTCGATTTTGAACAAAATGCCTATTCTCGGACAGGCTCCTAGGCCCGACCGTCAACCATGAAAGGAGCATAAATCATGGACATTTTGATACTGAACTTGATACGAAAGCGGCTCCCAAGCGCACGAACCATGGTTGGGATGGGCCTGGCCGCCATCCTGGCTCTGGTGTCTGTTGTTGCAGTGGGATCCGCCCTGGCCGCAGACACAGGGAGTGATAAAAACGTTAAGTGGGTATCCAGTTTACTCAACCGACTACCATATGTTGTGGTTGGCTACCTGCGATTTTGATCGCGGCATCGGCGCACAATTAACCTGTTGCCTTTAATTTGGGAAAAATGATCGTTTTTTGGGCATAGATCTGTGCGTATTGAAACTATTCATCAATTTCCTAAAACTATCCAGGTTAGTCTACATTACAAAATTGGGGTGTTCTCGTTCATCCATAGCCATATACTACATGTTGTGGCTGGTTGAGTAAACTGGATACCCACTAAACGTTATTTTGTTAGCAGCCAATGATGCACATGCTGCGGATGCCGCTCCCAAAGATACCAAGGCTTCCGGTGGCAAGGATGCTACTGCGAAAAAGGCTGAAAAAGCAGCAGAGCCGGCCAAAAAATCCTACGGTCCAGTAGGGTCGATTTTCGCGTACCTTGGCTCGAACATCTTTGTCTTTCTCTTTTTATCTCTTGC
>WTAT01000598.1 GCA_013139415.1 Desulforhopalus sp. | reverse complement strand
ACCGATAGTGGGAAATATGGCATATCCATAGGCACTGTTAAACATATTGGAGGCTCCGGCCTCTTGGAACATTACTTTTGTTTCTGAATATTTATCGGCCCATGCAGACGAGAATACGAGAGACATTAGCAGGGTGAACAAATTTATGCGCAGCATGAGTTTCATGTTTGATATCCTTTTGGGTTCTTTTGGAAAACGAGTATTTGCAAAAAAGTCGAAGAATGACATTTGCTATATTTATACTGTAAGTATACTGTTGCTCTTCACTTTTACCATGAAAAAACAGCTGTAGCTAAGATTTGATAATCTCTCAGTCGCATGGGACCTGGACTCTCTGAATTGTTGGATATCGAGATGAACGCCATATTTTACTGCCGTCATTTTGCTTAAAATGCCCCTGTCCATTGACTATTCGGTCTTCTACGCAGATTTTTTGTTGCTGGAGAACCGGTGGCTGGACGACTACTTGTTGTTGATATGTGATTATATACGGAGCTCCATATATAATTGTCTGCGCAGGGGGTGTTGTCACTGAATACATTAATGCGGAGCCAAGAAAAAGTCCTCTTGCTACACCAACTGCAAATCCGAGTCTGTCATTATGATAACCGCCATACTTTCCAGGATGTTTTCCTTGAGCCAAAACAGTAGATGCACTTGCTATGCACAAGATAAGAGCTAAAACTACAATCTTCTTTTTCATGTTAACAACTCCTTTTTACTCTATTGTCGTGCCTCACTTCAGATTTCCTGTCGATCAATTCAACACCCCCTTGAGGGGGGTACTAAAAAGAGTACCCTCAAGGGGCATTGAAAAGAACACCCCTCAGGGGGGTACTAAAAAGAGCACCCTCAAGGGGCATTGAAAAGAACCCCTGCTGATTTTCAAGTTTACCGGGATTAGAGAGGTTTGAAATCACCGCTCCTTTCTTTTCTCTTGTTTTTTACGCCCGTAGGAAGCTTGAGCTGATAAAATTATAATATTTTTTTGGTAAAGCGATAGGTTTTGTTGATAGAGCTGATTTCCGTGTCTTATTGTCAGGGATATAAATTATTTATTTTTGATCAAATATGCGTTTCTCTGTATATTGTTTGGGCAGAGCCTCGAAGAGATTTGCATAAGCAATACCATTAATGGAACCCTGACAGTATTGAAAAAGGCAATATTATGAGATCCAAATCAACTACCGTTGTTCTTGTTGATGACCATCCAATGTTTCGCAAGGGATTGCGGCTACTGTTGGAAGATGAACCTGATTTATCTGTTATTGGTGAAGCTGGTGACGGGGACGCAGCGATTGAACTGATAAAAGAACTCCTGCCAGACATAGTAGTGCTCGATATTAACATGCCGGGAATGAATGGGATTGATGCTGCAAAAAAAATCTCAACAAATATTCCTGACATAAAAATCATCGCATTATCAATTCATTCAGAAAAACGTTTTGTAGAAGATATGCTTCTTGCAGGTGCGTCAAGTTATATCCTTAAACAGAGTGCTCCCGAAGATCTGGTGCGCGGCATACGAACCGTTATTAATGGTGACTCATATCTGAGTCCTTCAATAACATCGGTTGTGCTCTCTCAGTTATGTGAGGGTTTAAGTAAAGAGGCAGGTTCATGGAAAGGCGAGCTTGATATTATGGGAACGAAACTCTATCCGCCGGAATTGTCCAGTAATCATGTCTACAGACCTCACCTGATACAACAACTCGAAAAAGGCTCTACACTCCCATTAACTCTGATTATAGCGCCAGCAGGTTACGGGAAAAGTGTTTTGGTGAAAAGCTGGCTCCAGTCATATACCTCAGCCCATTGCTGGATTTCTCTTGATGAGACAGACAACGATCTGCGCCGGTTCCTGCAATACTTCGTCTATGCCATAAAAACATTGTTTCCCGATAGTCTGGCGATAAGTGAGAGCCTGCTCAAGGCGAAGGTTTTGCCTCCTGTTCATGTTCTTGCTACCAAACTGATTCATGAAATAGATATGCTGGGAGAAAGTATTGTTGTTGTACTTGATGATATCCATCTGGTAAGTGAAATATCGGTATACGATTTTCTATCGGAATTCTTTCGGCATCCTTCAAAATGGCTTCATTTTATTATAATGGGTCGGCAGGATCCTTTCCTGCCGATTGCCAGTTTACGAGGCAGTCGAAAGCTTGCTGAGCTACGCCTTAAAGACCTCAGATTCAGTTTGGAGGAAACGACGCAGTATCTTCAAATGGTTTTGAATGAACCGATTGAAGAAAAAAATATCTCCAAATTACATCAAAGAACGGAAGGCTGGATTGCAGGATTGCGGCTGGCAGTTTTGTCCAGGAATCAAGCTGAGGACGTCGATCTCTTTCTGGAAGATTCCAAGGTAGATTCTCAATATATAATGGAATATCTTGTTAATGAGATTCTGGACAAGCAGTCTCAACCCTTCCGCACCTACCTTTTAAAGACATCTCTTTTTGACAGATTCTGCGGCCCCTTGTGCTCATATATTTGCCAAATGAATGATCAGGGCAGTAAAAATGAGGATGAAGGGTGGAAATTTATCTCTCGGTTAAAAAATGAGAACATGTTTGTTGTCAAACTCGAGGGGGATAATATCTGGTACCGATTTCATAATTTATTTCAGGGTCTACTGAAAAAACAATTATACCGAAACTTTGGCCCACAAGAGATAACTAATATATACACCCGCGCCAGTGAGTGGTTTGCCGAGAACGGTTTTGTCGAAGAGGGGATTGAGCATGGAATCCTTGCTGGGAATCTGGATGGTGCTGCACAGCTGTTAGCCGAGAACCGGTACCGGGTACTTGAATTAAATAACACAGGCAGTGCTCTTGAAAAATGGATTTCAATGTTTCCCCATGAATATATTCTGCAGCGACCAGCTCTCCTGCTGGCAAAGGCATGGTTGTTACACGATCTTTATCGGCTGCGGGAGGTCGAGGCGCTTATTAATCAGCTGGAGTCTATTGCAAGTGATCAGACTCTGCAAGCTGATCTCATGGCGGAACTGAATTTTTTCAGGGGAGTAGCCAAATACTGGAATGGGGATGGTCAGGTCGCAGAGCGTCAGCTGATCAATGCACGGGAGCAGCTTCCTGCAGGACAAAGTTGGATTGCCTCACAGGTTGAACTGTATCTGGCGCTTGCCCGGCAGATGGTTGGGCAAAATAAGCGGGCGGTTGATGGCTTGCATGAGAAATTGCTGATTACGAGCGGCAGTGATGACAGTGAAATGTATCGCTGTGTTTTAACTGGCACCTTAGGTTTCGTGAACTTTATTTCCGGAAACCTATATCAAACAATTGGAATATCCGACCGGCTTCTGTTTTTATCTACCAAAAGCAGCTTAAACACTATAAGAACTTGGGCTCATTACTTGCTAGGCATTTCACATTTGCACCTCTTTGAGTTGGAGGAGGCATTGGCAAATTTTGCCCTGCTTGTGGACAATCGTTCTACAATGCATCCCCGGGTGGTCGTTGACGCCTATGTTGGAATGGCACTTGCTCATTGTTTTTTAAATCAACAGGAACTAGCTTTGAAGGTTTCAGAGCAGCTCCTCGAGTATTCCACCCAGAGGTATGCTGGTAATGATTCGCATCTTATTTCTGTCGCACGATCATGTCAGGCTCGTGTTTTTCTCTTTCAAGGAAATGTGAGTAAAGCAGAAAAATGTATACAGCTTATGAGTACGGATGTTCCGATCCCTCTTCTGTTTACCTGGCTTGAAATACCCGAAATAACCAAAGCCAGACTCCTCATAGCGATTGGCTCAACATCAAGCCTGCATGAAGCAGCGCTTATATTGTCTGACTTTCGACAGAGAACAGAGGGTACACACAACCATTGCCACACTATAGAGCTCATTGTCCTTCAGGTATTGTGTTCGATCAAGCAGGGGCAACGCGATCAGGCATTTGCTTATCTGGAGGAAGCTGTAGCACTTTCTGAATCAGGCGGATGGATTCGACCATTTGTAGAGGCGGGTCCAGCGTTGATTTATCTACTCAAGGAATATCAGTCTAAATCCAAGTCCAATTCCAAGTCCAAATCCAGTAACAAAGCGAGGGCCGTCGCGGCAATTCTTGTTAACCTGCAAGGGGAGCATAACGGTATAAAGCCGCAACAGAATGACAGAAACATGGCGCAGCCTGCAGTATTGGCAGAAGCATTGACTGCCCGCGAGTTCGAGATCCTGGAATTGCTACAGCGGCGTTTGCGCAACAAAGAGATTGGGGCCAGGTTATACATTTCCCCGGAAACAGTAAAATCTCATATAAAAAAGATATTTTCAAAACTAGATGTTACTGATCGTCGAGATGCTGTAGTTAAGGCAATTGAGCTGAAAATTATTTCAAAGAATTGATATTATATTAATTTTCTAAAAAAATCCCCCAAACAGAGGGAGGTTAATCCCCCTGTTTGGGGCATTGTATTTCCTCAAGTTTATCCTAATTTATCTTGAATAGACCAAAAACTAATCTCCATCTCCCTCACTTAGGGTGTTAATCGAAATTTCCTTTAACGAAAGGTTCGATCATGAACTCATTCTCTCAGGAAAATAAGAGTGTTTCATTTTCATCGGATGCTTACTACAAAATTTGTGTTCTTGGCGATATAGATGCAAGCTGGTCAGATCGACTTGGTGGAATGAGTATTGAATCGGCATTGAGCGCCGATAAAAAACACATAACCTTCCTTGAAGGGAGGGTAACTGATCAGGCAGAGTTGATCGGGATTGTCAACAGCCTCTACCAGATGCGGCTGCCGTTATTATCGGTTTCGCTGGTTGAGTATTCCTGAATCAGGTGACCGGGAATAGTGGCAATACCCCATAAAGGGTTAGCTGCTTTCCCCCTTCTTGGGGGGGCATGTATAAGACAGCCCTTATAACTAAGCTTAGGATTGGATTCATGTTGAAAAAGGGGGGGGGTGCCTGACTGAACTAAGGTGTTTATTGTTTAGCGGGCGGAGACTAAGTAGCTTCCATCTTTAAGCTATGTAGCAGGCGTTATGGCAGAAACTGTTGAATTTTCAATTTCATACGAAGTCCGGTTTGTTTGCAAACTGGCTCAGAAGCAGGAATTGCTGAGTCAATCGCTGTACCTCTAAAATTCTACCAGGGAGCAATGAAATGAAAAAAATGACCCCGTACGAACAGTTTAATATGGAAATTCCTGAAACATTTCCCGAAAATATGATGGACGCCAGGGCGGCGAAAGCAATGGTAACTAGCGAATGCTGGACGGACGCTAATCCAATGCTGAACCTCTCTTCCTTCGTGACCACCTTTGCTGAGCCAGAAGCCCGCGAGGTTTTTGCCAGCGGTTCATTCCGAAATTTTGCTGATCCGGACATGTATCCCCACACCAAGGACACGGAGTTCAAGTGTGTCAAATGGTTGCATGATCTCTGGAATGGACCCAAAGATGCGGAACCCTATGGGGCAGCGACGATCGGATCGTCCGAGGCGTGTATGCTGGGTG
>WTAT01000553.1 GCA_013139415.1 Desulforhopalus sp. | reverse complement strand
GGCAGCTGATAAGACCAATAAGAAGTGACCATATACAAAGCAGGGGCTCTACAAGAAGAGTAGAGATCGGACTGAGAGGAGAAAACCTGTGGAAGTAGAAAATAGTTAAAGGGAAAGTGGCAATGGTTGCAACGCAGGATACCAGTATGCAGGCAGCAATCCAGCGCCATACCATGGATCTGATATGTTCAGCTGGTTGTTTGCGTTGAAAAAGCAGTAAGCTTTTTATTTGTGGCATGAACGCGGCAAGGCCGGCAACGGCTGCAAATGAAAGCTGGAAAGAGGCCGTGAAAAGAGATAACGGATACATGAGCAGGATTATGAAAACCGCAATGGCTATGTTGGTTGGAATGTGCCATTGCCTGTCGAAAAGGACGGAAAGTAAAAAGACTGATGTCATAATAAGTGAGCGTACAACCGGAACTTGAAAACCAGCTATAAAGGCATAAAAAATAAGTACGGGAAGGGTGAATAACACAGCAAGTTTCCAGGCCTGGGTATTGAGCAGGAGCCATTGAGATCTCCTTATACACCAATTGCAGCAAAAGGTGATGCAGATGGCAAGCAATCCCATATGGAGTCCGGAAATAGCCAGGAGATGCATTGTGCCGGTGGACTTAAAGTTTTCCAGTAAGTCAATGGGGACGGAAGATCTGTCTCCCGTCAGGATGGCACTGTACATGCCGCCGGTTTTATTGGGAAATTTTTCTTTTAAAAACTGGTTGATGCCGTACCGTATTTTTTCCGGGCCGTATCGCAGTCTGTGAAAGAGCGGTAGTGGACCGTCAGGTGCGACTTTGGCAATGTGAGTAGGTGAACGTATCCAGCCGGTAGCAGAGATGGATTTTTTCTCCAGGAATGCAGGATAATCAAAAGTTCCTGGTGTTCCATATCGTGTAGGTAAAGATGCTGTTGCTCGAATGAGGAGTTGGTCACCAGGGGTCAAATAGTCAGGAGGTGAGCCTTTCATGGCAAGTTGTATGCGTCCAAACGACTTGATGAAACCATGGGGAGATATTTTATCGTCAAGATTTTCTATGACTGGTACGTGATCATTTAGGTCTGTGTCAGAGAAGAGAAGGGCGTTGACCTCAAGCAGTAGACGGGTTTTTTCCCTGTCAATAGATGGACTGGTGACGAGGACACCGTGAAGCGTTACTTCTTGACGTTCTGTAAGTAGATTGTGCAAATGGTATGGATTTTCAAGGGAAACCATGGGGCGTGAGCCATGGTGTAGCCCAACGACAAGAAAAAAAGGAAGAAGGAGAAGATACGCAGCTCTTCGATTATGCTGCCAGGATAAGTATATGCAAACGGATAGGGTGAAAGAGAGGAGTAACAGAATATGAACAGGGATAGCAAGGAGTGTGGAAAAAGCTATCCCTGTCGCAAAGGAGACCGATACTGGAATTATTCCTCTCAGCTTGGAGGTAAATATTCGGCAACGGTCCAAATGTTAGTCAAGAAAATATTTTAACTTTTCACGTCTGCTGGAATGCCGCAGCCGATTCAGGGCCTTTTTCTCTATCTGCCTGATTCTCTCTCTTGAAACGTTAAAGCGTTTGCCAATTTCTTCAAGGGTGTATTCCGCACTCTCACCTATGCCGAAGCGAAGTCTAATGATTTTTTCTTCCCGGGGACTCAGTGTGGCAAGAATTGTGGTTACCCTGTCTGAAAGTTCATGGTTTTTTACAGCTTCGTATGGGGATATGGACTCTTGATTTTCAAGGAAGTCACCCAAAGTGCTGTCGTCATCTCCTACTGGTGTTTCCAGTGAGATTGGTTCACGTGATGCTTCCAGGATGGCAAGAATTTTATCCATCGGGAGGCCGGTCTTCTCAGAGATTTCAACAGGTGTAGGTTCCCTTCCGAGCTCTTTCAGGAGAGAATAAAAGGCCTTAAAAAACTGGCTGCGGAGTTCAAGAAAGTGAACAGGAAGCCTGATTGTTCGAGTTTTGTCAAGGATTGCCCTGGTAATGGCTTGCCTGATCCACCAGCTGGCATACGTGCTGAACTTGTTGCCTTTTTTGTAGTCAAAGCGAAATACTGCCCGCATCAGGCCAAGATTTCCTTCCTGGATAAGATCGGCCAGGCTCAGCCCTTGATGCATATATCGTTTTGCAATACTAACCACCAGCCTGAGATTTGCCTTTATCATGGCATTTTTGGCTGATTCAATGGAGCGAGTGTATAAATCTATACGGAAGAGACCCTGCTGCAAAGAAGCAATATCCGGGTGCTCGACAAATATTGCATGAACATTGCGAACCATGTAATTGAGGTGTTGTTTCTTCGGTTTAAGGATAGGGTCCCTTTTTTCCCAGAGCGCTATGCGTTCAACAAGCAGATCGATTTCGGTGACACCTGAATCATCAGTCCGGATTGTTCTTATTATGGAGTCAAACCCCTCTCGTATGGTTTTGCTATATTTTTCTTCTTCTTCAGGGGTTAAAAGGTCAAAACGACCCATCTCACGGAGATAGGTGGTTGTTGTTTCTTCAACCTCCTGGACCTCATCTTTATCACCGCCAGCTTTTTTTGTAATGTTGTCAGGCTCTTCTTCCTGTCCTTCATCATCTGAAGATTTTCCTTTGCCAGGACTTTTTTTATCTATAAACTCCTTGCTCGCAATCTCAATCTTGTTTTCAATCAGAAAATCAAGTATTTCATCAATATATGTTGCATCTTTGTCTTCGGGAATTAGATCATTGAGGACTTCAATACTGATATAGCCGGTTTTGTTACTGGCTTTTAGCAGCTTAGTCTGTAATTTAGAAGGCACTAGTTAGTCTCTCCTGGGTTGTAAAGTTGTCAGGGGCAGAAAAGATTTTATTGTGACTACCCGTCAAAACAGCTATTTTGTTATTTTTTAGTGCCTTAAAGCTTATTTCGTGTAAAAAAATAACAAGAAATAAAAAAAATGTTTTTAAAATAAAATAATCGAAGATCTCTCTTCGTTCGCTATCTACATCTACTGTTAAGGCACTTATTCTGTTTTCTCGGGGTCAGAATACTATTCAAGCGTATGAGACGGTCGGTAAATGTTTTGCACGAAAACTGCTTAATATACACATGGCAGTTTGATTAATCAAGTAGAATTTGCCCTAAAAGAGCGCTATTTGCATTGCGAATATGCTACGACACAGTAGATCGGTGTTTTCGAAGTCTGCGATACAATTAATAAAAGAGGTTTTTTAATGAAAATGACACGGTCAGGCGGAATACTGATACATATCACCTCGTTACCAGGTCCATATGGTATTGGCGATCTTGAATCCGCCCGTAATTTCCTTAGTTTTTTAAAGAAGGCAGGGCAAAGCTGCTGGCAGTTCCTTCCCACCGGTCCAGGTGCGGATATTTTTGGTCAATCTCCCTATATGACTCTTTCGGCAATGGCTGGGAATCCTCTTCTTATAAGCCCA
>WTAT01000220.1 GCA_013139415.1 Desulforhopalus sp. | reverse complement strand
CGATCTATCGTTATTCTTTCTATCATCCTCTCTCAAATATTGCTCCATTTGGGCCGTAAGAGAGGTCTGACGGTATGAAGTTGCAAAGGCGGACACTGTTCTTTTCGATATTGCTTACGGTGCTCCTCCCCTTTTTACCGCTCGTGCTCTAGTCAATGAGGGAGCGCTGGTTTTATCCGGGCCTCCTGCCACAATCCTTTGGACCACGGGCATGGAGCTACGTCTTCGGCACCGCAGGCGATCAGATCGCCTCCGGTTTTTTCACCAGCTTTTCCCTGGCACTGGTGACCACTATGGTGTCACTCATCGTCGGCATCCCGGCCGGAAGGGCTCTGGGCCTTTATGATTTCGCCGGTAAAAAACTAATCTCCTTATTGCTCATCCTCCCGATAATTGTCCCTCCGCTGTCGGTTGCCATGGGGCTGCACCTCTGGTTCATCCGGCTGGGGCTGGCCGAAACCTTCACCGGGGTGGTGCTTATCCACCTCACCTTCTGCCTCCCCTACACAATCTTTGTTATCTGGGGTGTATTTGCCGATTATAACCCGGATTTCGAAGAGCAGGCGCGATCTCTCGGTGCTTCACCCGCTATAACAGTCCTGCAGGTCATGCTGCCCATGATCCTTCCCGGAATCACGGTGGCTGCTTTATTTTCTTTTCTCCTCTCCTGGTCCCAGTACCTCAGTACTCTTATTATCGGCGGCGGTAAAATGCTGACTCTGCCAATCCTTCTCTTCTCACTGATGGACAGTGGCGACCGCCCAATAGCTGCTGCGGTCAGTCTGGTTTTCATTTTTCCGGCCTTTCTTGCCCTGATGGGCAGCGCCCATAATCTTGGCCGCAGTGGCCTGAAAGGAGTGCGTTGATGGGACAGCTGGAACTGCAGAATCTGACTATCAATTATGATAACAAACCGGTTATCCGGGACCTCTCTTTAAATATTAACAACGGCGAGATAGTTTCCCTGCTCGGCCCCAGCGGTGTGGGAAAGACCACAATCCTCAAAGCGATTGCCGGCTTATTGAAACCCTTCTCCGGAAGAATTATCATTGATGGAAAGCCCGTGGACCACCTGCCCGCTGAAAAACGCGATGCAGTGCTGATCTTCCAGAAGCCACTGCTCTTTCCCTTTCTCGATGTTGGTCAAAATATCGGTTTTGGTTTGAAAATGGCGAAGATAAAAGGAAGTGCGGCCACGAAACAAATCGACAAAATAATTGAGATTACCGACCTTGGGGGACTCAAAAACCGTAAAGTCCATCAGCTTTCAGGAGGACAACAGCAGCGGGTAGCTCTCGCCCGGGGACTGGTGCTTGAACCCTCCGTCCTGCTCCTAGACGAACCACTCAGCAACCTTGATGCGGAACTTCGACAGCAGATGCGGGAGCTAATCGGCAACGTACAGGCCCAAACAGGAACCACCATGCTGTTTGTAACCCACGACCAGAGCGAGGCTTTTGCCATCAGCGACCGGATATGCGTGCTGCTAAATGGCAACCTTCGGCAAACCGGCACTCCGACGGAACTCTTCTATCAACCAGCCGATCCGGACGTAGCCCGTTTTTTGGGCAGCGTTAATTTCATTAGCGGAAAAATCCACAACGGATTTTTCCAGGGCGGCTTTGTCAGCTGCGCCACATCCCTTGGTGATTCGTCGGAGGCTATTGCGGTCATCAGACCTGAGGATATTGTTCTTTCCGCTGCCGGAATGGAAGACGGAACAGTGGGTAAAATAGCTCAGATACAGTTTGAGGGCTCCACTACCCGTTTGACTGTCAAAGCCGAAAACGAAACTTTTACCGCCCTTTCCCTACGACCGGATTTTAAGGTAGAACAATCCGTGTGGCTGTATTTCCCCCCTGAAAGGCTGCATATTTTCCCTCATTCCCCAATAGTCCAATAGTCCAATAGTAGCGTAGCCATGACATCCACCTCAAACCCCTTCGACCATTACCTTGTCAGGGTAAAACGTTATCTACAGGAACAGTGCTGGGCTGAAGTCCCCGCGATTGACGGGCACAATTTCACTGTTTCCCTGCTCGCAAAAGGTGAATATAACCTCAACTACCTTCTTAAATCTGATGGAACCCGGCTTGTTTTTCGGGTCAACATGGGCACCCAGATAGGCAGGGATGACCAGATCGTCTACGAATATAAAACACTGCAGCTTTTGCAGAACTCCGGTGTCACTCCAGTACCCTTTTTTGTCGACGACAGCCGCAGCTTCATCGACCGGGGTATATCGATCATGGAATACCTGCCAGGTTACCCCCTCGACTACAGGCTCGATCTTGCGAGCGCTGCTAAAACCCTGTCTATTGTCCATCAGGTAGAGGTTGCCGCTTCGAAAAATCATCTGATTGTTGAAAAACAGCCACTGTCATTAATCTTTGACGAATGCGTCGGACTGCTGAACACTTACTTTAGCTCAGACCTTGCCAATCCGGATATCCATAGCTTTCTTTGTGAGGTGATAGCCTGGGCTGAGAAGGCAAAGGCAAAGGAGCAGTATTTCCTTGGTGATCCATGGTTCTGCATTGTCAATACTGAGGTGAATTCGGCTAACTTCATTGTCAACCGCAAAGAGCAGACCACGCACCTCATCGACTGGGAGATGCCGCGCTGGGGAGATCCCTCAACCGATCTTTGTCATTTCTGTTCACCTTTGACAACACTCTGGAAAACAGATTATCATCTGACTCCCGAGAATATCGATCTTTTTATCCGGGAGTATAAACAAAACATCCGTTCCGTCCACCTGCGAGATACTCTTACCGAGCGGATGCAGCTCAAATTTCCCTTTGTCCTGCTACGGGGCATCTCCTGGTCGGCCATGGCCTGGGTCGCCTACCAAACCAATTATCAGGGGATTCACAACGAGGATACCCGACAAAAGCTAGAGCAGTATATGGACCTTGACTTCATTCGCTCCCTCTTTGAACCTTTCATTAAAAGCTGACTCTTCTCCCAAGACCATGTGGACCAATTGCCAACTGCTCCTCTTTACCAGATACCCTGAAGCGCGAACAACCAAGACCAGACTCATTCCCGAACTTGGCGAGGACGGAGCCGCGTTGCTGCAAAAGAGGCTCACCGAAAGAGTCGCTTACCAAGCAAACCTGCTCGCACAGCGTTTAGGTATTGAAACCGTTGTACATTATACCGGAGGCAGCAGGGAACAAATGAGTTCCTGGCTGGGGGCGATGAAATATGCTGAACAGGCAGATGGTGATCTCGGCCAAAGGATGCGCTCCGCTTTTGAGCAGACATTTACTGACGGAGCTGAAGCGGCAGTTCTTATCGGCAGTGATATCCCTGATATCACTGCCGATCTTCTGCAGCAGGCCTTTGCCTCCCTGAAGACCAAAGAGGTGGTCATTGGTCCCAGTCAGGACGGCGGCTATTATCTGATTGGCCTGGTCACAAATCAGGCCCTACAACTCCTTCCTTTACTCTTTGAAAAAATACAATGGTCAACCGAAGAACTCTTTACCACCACGATGAATCGCCTTGAAAAGGCAGGGTATGATGTCGAAGTCCTGCCAACTTTAAGAGACATCGACCTTCCCACGGACCTCCCCTTTGCCGCAGAAAGGGGTTTGCTATGACCATTGCTCTCTCAATCATTATCCCCACGCTGAACGAGGAAGACGTTCTTAACAGAACCCTTACCCAGCTGCAGCATAAAAATAACTGCGAGGTGATTGTCGTTGACGGAGGCAGCAGCGATACAACTTGGGCTTTGGCCCAAAAAGCCGGCTGCAAAATCATTGCCAGCCCTAAGGGACGTGGCAGGCAGATGAACCTCGGAGCCGCCGAAGCAAAGGGTGAAGTACTTCTTTTCCTCCATGCAGACACCCTGCTCCCTGAAGAGTTTCCCACCCTTATTCTTGATACCGTCAGCCGCCCGACTGTCGCAGCAGGTGCCTTTTCCCTGGCAATTGACAGTCCCTCAAAAAGCCTCGCGGCAATCGCCTATCTGGCCAATCTGCGCTCCCGTTTCCTGCACCTCCCCTACGGTGACCAGGCGCTGTTTACCAGCCGCAACATGTTTAAGGCCATCGGGGGTTTTCCGGAGATGGAGATAATGGAGGATTTCGTCTTTATGCGAAAGATAAAAAAAGAGGGAAAGATCATTATCCTCCCCGATTGTGCAACAACATCTGCCCGCCGCTGGCAGAATATGGGCATTGTACGAACGACCCTTATCAACCAACTCATCGTCTGCGGCTACAGTCTTGGCGTAGCTCCGGGCATACTTGCCAGATGGTATAGACGCATGCACGGGGTGGGCAAACATTGCCAATAAAACGGACAAGACAGTTGATCGAGAAAATCATTTTATGAAAGAACTTATCCGGCTTATCGGGGTTAAACAATTGATTAACTCGTAAATCTATGCTAGCTATAACGCCAAATCTTCACCAGAATCCACGGTGACAATACCGGACTCTCGCCAATAACTCTTTCCACCCCCAGACACGAATCACCCTCCCATGACAACATTACAATACGACTTCATCATTATTGGTACCGGTCCAGCCGGACTGGCCGCAGCGATGACTGCCTCGAACTCAGGGAAAAAGGTTCTGATTCTGGAAAAGGAGGGTTCACTGGGAGGCGTGTGCGTCAATACCGGAACTTTTCCAAGTAAGACCCTGCGGGAAGCCGTTCTTCACCTCACAGGTCATCTGAAGCGCAAGGTATTTGAGGAGGATTACTGTACCACCCACGATGCAGAAATTTCCATGGAGAGGCTGAAACAGCGATTGCACAATGTCCGGATCGAAGAACACGCAATTATCACCGATCAGCTTAAACGTAACGGTATCGATATCATCCGGGGAAATGGCCGTTTTCTTGATCATCATACTATTATTGTAGATCAACTGGACAATCAACTGGACAATCAACTCGACAATAAAGAAGACATCTGCGTAGAGGGTGATCGGATCCTCATTGCTACCGGTTCCCAGCCGCGAAATCCACCGGATGTGCCGTTTGATCATGAAGTGATCGTCGACTCGACCTCTATCCTCAATATTAAAAAAATCCCCAAGAGTCTGATAATCCTGGGCGGAGGGGTGATCGGATCCGAGTACGCCACCATCTTTGCGGCACTTGGAGTGAAGGTGACACTGCTCGACAGGGGAGACAGGTTGCTGAAATTCCTTGACCATGAGATATCTCAGGAACTGGGGAAAAATTTCCCCAAAGGCAACGTTGCTTACATACATAATTGTGGCAACTTCAAAATCGAAAGAAACGACTCGGAAGCGAGGGTGACCCTGACTAACGATCGGGTTATCAGTGCAGATTGTCTGTTTTTTGCCCTGGGTCGTGAAGCAAACACGGCGAGCCTGGCTATCGAAAATGCAGGAATCCGTTTAAACGATTACCACTATATAGAAGTCAATGACTTATACCAGACCTCAACCCCAAATATCTATGCTGTGGGCGATGTGATCGGCTGGCCAAGCCTTGCTGCAACTTCCATCGTCCAGGGCAGATTGGCCGCCCTGAATGCTCTTAAAATGCGGGTCGAGTCTTTTCCAAAGATTTTTCCATTTGGTATCTACACAATCCCTGAGATTTCCTATGTGGGTATCACCGAAGAGGAGGCCATAGAAAAAGCCTATAAAATCGTTGTCGGCAGATGTAGATACTCCGAACTTCCGCGGGGCCAGATCTCTGGTGAATTAGAAGGCATGCTGAAAATGATTGTCCATAAGGATACCCGTGAAATCCTCGGGGTCCACATCCTCGGAGGCGGTGCAACTGAGGTAATACACATTGCCCAAATGGCCCTTATTTATAATGCTAAAATAGATGTTTTTATTGATAATATTTTCAATTACCCGACCTACTCCGAAGCCTTGAAAATTGCCGCCCTTTCCGCGTCGAACAAGATTCAGAACAGTCGATCATAACCTCGACGCGGAATACAACCATGATAAATCGCCGGGCCTATCTTGCCTGCATCTGCGTCATCCTTATCTGGTCCGGCTGGATTACCATTTCAAGGTATGGAGTCCACACCGTCCTCCAGCCGGCCGATATCACCCTGCTCAGATATATAACCGCCCTATTGTGTGTCTCTCCCCTCGTCTTCCGTCATCGCTGGCGAAAATACAAGCTGCATCAGTACCTGACTGTAGGTCTTGGCATCGGTTTTCCATACACCATGCTTTCCTTTTATGGCTTGCGCGAACTAAAAGCAGCCCATGTCGGGGTACTGGTGAACGGGATGTTACCGGTATTTGGTGCACTTGCCGCCTGGTACATCCTGCGTCAGCGGATATCGCTTGTGCGCTATGGGGCAATCGTCCTGATTTTTCTATCAAATTTCATTATGGCCGGGGGCGACACCTTTTCCGTCGGCCACTCCACGGGAATTATGCTGCTACTCGTTGCCGCGGCCCTCTATACCGCGCACATGATCGGGATAAAGCACTGGGGATTCGAGTGGAAGGACGTGCTTGTTACCGTATCGGTGGTTAATGCAGTACTCTTCCTGCCGCTTTGGTTTGTCTTTCCAAATGCTCTTTTTCAGGCCGACATCAGGGATATCATCAGTCAGGCCGTATACCAGGGGATTCTGGTCAACATTGTCGCTCTCATGTTTGCCACATACGCAATTAAACACCTCGGCACGATCACCGTCTCAATATTTATGTCTTTTGTGCCTGTCAGCACTGCGGTCTTGGCCTGGTTGTTGTTGAACGAAAGCCTCAACCACTTTGAACTCGCTGGCATTATCGGCTGTTCGATCGGCTTATTCATCTATGCACGAGGCCGGTTACTGGAGTCACAAAAGCTCATCCTGCAATGACTCAGCGATTCACTGAGCGACGCCCCTCTCTTTGCTTAGTCGATGAACTTTTCACATCCTTATCAAAACTTTACAAACATTGATTTCATACACATTGTAAGAAAAATTTCGTGTGTGACCACCAGCGACGACAACGCAGGCAGATCGCATACATTGATTTTAAAAAGCACTTTCAGTATCACTATAATCTTACGCAATAATTGTGAGGAGAATTATTTATGTCGAGCAGTTTCGGTACACTCTTTCGTATCAGTACTTTTGGTGAATCCCATTGCAAAGCAGTGGGAGTAGTAATTGATGGCTGTCCTCCGGGTTTTTCCCTCTCGACAGAAGACATTCAACCCCAACTCAACCGAAGACGCCCCGGCCAGAGTGCTCTGTCCACAGACAGACAGGAAGCGGACCAGGTCATCATCTTGTCCGGAACTGAAAACGGTAAAACCCTGGGCACGCCAATCGCCCTGCAGGTGGCCAACAAGGATCATCGCCCGAAAGATTACGGCGATATGCTGGACATTCCCCGCCCCTCCCATGCCGACTTTACCTACCAGATGAAATATGGTATCAGGGCATCTTCCGGCGGGGGGAGAGCCAGTGCAAGAGAAACCATCGGCAGCGTTGCCTCGGGGGCGGTCGCCAGCAAAATTTTGCAGGAAAAATTCAATATCGACATCGTCGCCTGGGTCAGCAGTGTCGGTCAAATTGACGCATCCCCCATAGACAGCAATGTTATTACCCGATCCGACGTCGATACTACCATCATCCGCTGTCCCGACCATGAAGCTGCTGCAAAAATGGAGAAACTGGTGACAGAGCTAAAAGAAAGAGGTGACTCGGTGGGAGGTGTTGTCTCCTGCGTTATCCGCAATGTGCCAATTGGACTGGGGGAGCCAACTTTTGAGAAAATGGAGGCTAAGCTGGCCCAGGCTATGCTTGCAATCCCAGCAACTAAAGGCTTTGAGATCGGTTCCGGCTTTGCAGGTACAAGAATGCAAGGCTCCCAGCATAACGACCCGTTTACCAAAAAAGGTGATCGGCTTGGGACAACCACCAATAATTCCGGTGGCATTCAAGGCGGTATAACAAATGGCGAACCGATACAATTACGCATTGCATTCAAGCCACCAGCAACTATCTCACTGCCCCAGGAAACCGTCGATTTCTCAGGAAATTCTGCAATACTTGAAGCCAAGGGCCGTCACGATCCGTGCGTTGTCAACAGGGCCGTACCCATTGTCGAGAGCATGGCAGCCCTGGTCGTTCTTGACATGCTTCTTCGGCAGGAGGCACGCAAGGCAGTGCAATTTTGATGGCGTCGTAAAAGGTACTTAATTTCCATCCGAAAACTTGGAGTTTTGTTCGCGCTCAAGGCATGCGAAAAATTTTACCGCAGGCGCCCCGCAGGAGATAAGCGCAGACTTCGAGTGCCCTTGGGGTGTATATAATTAATATCGGAGTCTACGCTTACCTCCAAGGATAAAATCTTGAGCATAACGATGAAATCGGACAGGTAGCGTAGACTCCGAAAAAACAGTTTTCTGACGGGAACTACATAGAAAACAACTGAAGCCAAATTGGTTGGATCGAGAACTTCTTCAATAAATACTTGTTGAATCTCTTATCGGAAAACGGTAATAGTGCAAGGTTCACGACACAAATACCACAAATTCGTGATCCTGTTTTTGTGTGTGCCTTTTTTATATTTATAATCATATACTAATTATTGCTGTAGTAGAGCCGTCAGTTGTGAGCATCACATCATAACCATCTCAAACGGCAATGTTTTTCCTGGCGGAACCTTAAATGACCCCGAAACGCTCAACCCTCAGCTGGTATCTTGACCGCTTCTCCCCCCCCGAAGGACTCCTTCTCCTCATCCTCTCTGTTATCGTTGGAGCGAGTACCGGGCTGGCGTCTGTTTTCTTTGTAAAACTCATCTTTGCTATTCAGGATTTTTCCTACGGCACCGTAGCCGGCCTGCTTCCCTTTCTCGGTAAATGGATCTACATCATTGTACCAGTGATCGGTGGCTTGCTCGTTGGCCCTCTTATCCTCATGGCCCAGGAAGCAAAAGGACACGGTGTCCCGGAGGTTATGCAGGCCCTTATCCTGCGTGGCGGTCGTATTAGGGCCAGGGTGGCTGCTGCCAAAATCACTGCATCCGCACTCTGTATCGGCACTGGTGGCTCTGCCGGTCGTGAAGGACCGATCATCCAGGTCGGCGCAGCACTAGGCTCATCTATCGGTCAGGTTTTACGGCTTTCCGACGAACGTATCCGTACCCTCGTGGCCTGCGGTGCAGCGGCAGGAATTGCCGCAACCTTCAATGCTCCCATCGCCGGGGTGGCATTTGCCATCGAGGTACTTATGTGCGGCCTGCAAATGCGTGCATTTGGCAACGTTGTTATTGCTGCTGTTTCCGCCTCCGTGGTAAGCAGGTCGATCATTGGCGACAAGTTTGCTTTCCAGGTGCCGGCTTACAGTCTCAACAGTTCTGTAGAGATCTTATTGTATCTAATCCTGGGGCTCGTAGCAGCTATCATTGGCATCATGTTTATGAAGATGCTGAATTTCTCTGAAAATGTTTTTGACGACTGGAAATTCCCCCAGCTCTTCAAACCCGCAGTCGGTGGCCTGCTCCTCGGTGTGCTTGGTTTGATGTATATGAATCTGCCCAATCTTACCTTTCCGGTAGGATCAGGAGCCCACGGGGCCGGACTTGACACCCCCATCCCCCATATGTACGGCTCCGGGTTCCCCTTCATCCAGGCCGCGATTCAAGGCAACGCATCGCTTTGGATCTTGGTTATACTCATTTTTCTCAAGCCGCTTGCCACCTCTTTTACCCTCGGTTCCGGAAACTCCGGTGGTGTTTTTGCACCTTCGTTATTCATTGGTGCCATGCTGGGCGGGGCCATGGGCCACCTTTTTAGTTATTGGTTCCCCTCTATTGGCGATAATACCGGTGCTTTTGCCCTGGTCGGTATGGCGGCGGTCTTTTCGGCTACTGCCCGGGCACCACTCACCGCAATGCTGATAGTATTTGAGATGAGTAACGACTATTTTATGATCCTACCGCTGATGGTAGCCGGGGTTAGCGCCAGTTACTTTTCCCAGTGGCTGCACCCTGAATCCATCTACACCATGAAACTTGCTAAACGCGGAGTCCGTTTCTCAGAAGGCCGGGATATGGATATCATGCAGGGCGTCATGGTCAGCGAGGTAATGAAAAGTAAGCCAGTCACCATCCACAGGAACGCGTCCATTTCAGAAGTAATGGCCCTTTTCCAGGAGACCAATATCCTTGGTTTTCCGGTACTTGCCGACGACAATAAGCTCTGTGGGATCATAACCCTTCAGGATGTACACCGAGCACAATCAAAAGAAGATTTCAGTTCAAAGGGTTTGAAGGTTGCTGATTTGGCGGTTGAAGATCCTATTACGGTCTTTCCCGACGAGCCTATCTGGGTTGCCATCCAAAAAATGTCTCCCCGAGATCTGGCAAGATTACCGGTTATCTCCAGAGATGGTTCAGGAAGGATTTGCGGCATCATCAGCAGAAGCGATATCCTTCGAGCCTACGATGTCGGCATTGTCCGTAAACAGCGAGGACAAATTGTTGAACATCAGGTTGAATTGAGAAAGCAGAAAGAAAACGGCTACGTAGAGTTTGTCCTGAAAGAAGAAGACACCTGCAATAACGCTATGGTCAAGGAGCTCTCCCTGCCTGATACCATCAATATGGTTTCCATTAAGCGAGGTGGCCAGATCATCATTCCACGTGGCCATACCCAACTGAAAGTGGGCGACGTTATCACGGTTTACGGTCGCCTCAAGGATATTGATGGTATCAGAGATTTTCTCAATGTCTGTCAGCTGCCCACCCAGGCATCCTGATTTTTTTCTACTCGGCGGAGTCCTTTATTCCGCCGAGCAGGACACTCTCTACAAAAAAAGTATATGCCTATTTTCACTTATCTTTCTCTGGCACTTACCATGCTTTTGTGGGGAGGTACTTTCATCGCCGGCAGACTGTTGGCAGACTCGCTGGAACCTTCAAGTTCGGCTTTCTTACGCTTCCTGATTGCCTCTGCAGCCATGCTTATAGTGACACTGCTGGTCGAAAAAGAACTTATCCTCCCCCCGAAAAAGCTGTGGCTGCCGCTCATTTTGCTGGGGATGACCGGTGTCTTTACCTACAATGTCTTTTTCTTTAGCGGGCTGCAACATATCAGTGCCGGTCGCGCCTCGCTCATCATAGCCAGTACCCCGCTGGTCATCACCATTTTTGCGGCAGTATTTTTGAGCGAACGGCTCACCGTACTTAAAGCGATTGGTATTCTCCTGTCTCTTATGGGTGCCATAGTCGTCATCAGCAACGGCCATCCCGGCTCGCTCCTCAGCAGCGGGTTCGGCCCCGGAGAACAGGCTCTGGTGGGATGTGTACTCAGCTGGTCCGCATACTCGCTCATAGGCAGATCGGTTCTTGGAACCCTCTCCCCTCTGACAGCTGTCTGCTACTCATCGATTATCGGAACCGTTTTGCTCTCTGTTCCTGCGGCCCAAGAAGGATTGTTTGGTCGCCTGTCGACGATATCACCTCTGGACTGGGCCAGTCTCTCCTATCTCGGTATTTGCGGAACGGCCCTTGGTTTTTCCCTTTATTATCAAGGGATAAAAAAGATAGGTGCGACAAGAGCCGGTATTTTTATCAACCTCGTCCCCTTATTTTCAATCCTGCTCTCCTGGCTCATTCTCGGTGAATCAGTGAGACTCATCGTTCTGGCAGGTGGTATACTGGTGCTTACGGGGGTGACCCTCACTAATTACCGGATATCCAGGAAATCATCTTCCTAAATCGACAAAAACTCCCCCACCTCTTAATAAAGAAACTAATCTGATGGTTGGTTTCGCCAGGATTTTTTTGCACAATAGCTACCTTAATGTAGACTCTACATTTTCAGCAGTCGCAGTACTTTTTAGTGCCTTACTCCTGAAAGGAGTCCCGGATAATTTTCCCGTTTACCGGGGTTAAAATTAGTCTGGGCATTGACCTTTAATGCCTTAGAACTTGTAGATTAAAGAATTAATCTACAAGTTCTGTTCCCAACAATGGAAGAATAATAGCATGGGTATCAATTAGTTAGTTTCCGTCTAAAAACTAGATACTATGATGGTTGAGTCATAGTGAGTTCATCTGCATGTCCTCCCTCCTCATTTATTAGTTACCAATCAATTGAAGGTTTTTCCCAGTCTTGCCGATAAGAATCTACAGTCTCTAAAAAATGCTGTGACTTTGGTACAGGCTCTCATTTTTTTCCGTAAGAGTGAGCAGCATAAAAGGCAAAGAAGCCAGCGTATAGACATCATTGCTGTATCCTGATTCTTTTCTTTGGCGAATCCCTAAATACTGCAAAAACGTGACATTAAGAGGACATAATTTGAGAAAGCTAACCACCAAATTAATGATATCTATTGGGGTGGCGACCATATTCTTCTCTTGTTTTCTCACATACCAGACCTACACCCTAACGCAAATAAAGGTCCGAGAAGTGGTAGAACAACAGGCAGCCATGGCTCTCCAGTTCGATTTAGCTATAAGGAAATATGTTGCCAATAATATCCGGCCTGTGATGTACCAACTATTAGACGAAGGGGAGTTTATACCTGAAACAATGTCGACATCCTATATAGCGCGCTCAATATTTGAGGATGTCCGTACAATATTCCCAGATTACATAATCAAGTTCTCTTCAGACAATCCCAGGAATCCAGCTAATATGGCTGGCAAAGAAGAGCTTGAGCTTATACGTCAATTCAACCAAAACCCAAATATGACGCGTTGGCAGGGAGAAATTGAGATAGACAACAAGCCATATATGGCCTTGTTCAGTGCGAGACGTATGCGCACGTCTTGTCTTCTCTGCCACGGCGAACCAGGCGATGCTCCTCAAGCTATGCTTGAAAAATATGGTTCAGCAGCCGGCTTTCATCGCCCGCTGGATGATGTCGTCGGTCTTGATACAGTAGCCATTCCCATGGATCGCATCAGTGAAAAATTATGGCCTCAATTTACTACAAAGTTAGCTATGAGCGTCATTGTTCTAAGTCTCTTTTTTCTAACCATTATCATCACCATAAGAAAGTTGATAATTAACAGACTCATTAAAATAGCACATCATTTCTCCGATGCAGCAACACAGTCTGGCTATAATAGTTTGCAACATCTCAGAATAGAAGGCCAAGATGAAATCAATGATATTGCTAACGGATTCAACAGCCTCTCTGATAAGCTCAAACGAGTTTACTCTTCACTGGAGATGCAGGTCGTTGAGAGGACCACTGTACTTGAAACCCGAAACAGAGAACTCAAGGAGGAAATCAAAAACCGCACCAAGGCTCAAAATTCTTTAAAAGAGCAAGAGGCTACGATGAGAAGTATTTTTCGAGCTGCTCCCACAGGTATCGGTATGGTGTCGAATCGTGTTTTTACCCAAGTTAATAAAAAGCTGTGCTCGATGTTGGGCTACTCCAAAGATGAGCTCATTGGACAAAACTCCAAATTACTCTATCCAACCGACGAGGAGTACAAACTCATAGGTAAAAACCAATATGAACAGATCAGCGAAAACAGAACAGGAACAGTGGAGACCATATGGCGGCGTAAAGACCAAACTCTCATAGATGTCCTCCTGAGTTCTACACCCATCGACTCAAATAATCCTTCATTAGGGGTTACCTTTACAGCACTTGATATAACCTCACAAAAAGTAGCGGCAAGAGATAAGGCATACCTTGAGAAAAGGCTGAGCCGATCACAAAAGATGGAGGCTTTGGGGCTCCTCGCGGGAGGAGTAGCACATGACCTGAACAATGTTCTCTCCGGTATTGTCAGTTATCCGGATCTCATACTGATGGAGCTTCCTGATGATAGTCCTTTACGTAGATCCATCATCACTATGCAGGAATCTGGCAAGAAAGCTGAGGCAATAGTGCAAGACTTATTAACCTTAACCAGAAGAGGTGTTAGCCACACAGAAGTTTTAAACCTGAACACGGTTATTTCAGACCACCTCCACTCTCCTGAACACAATAAAATGATAGGCTATTTCCCTGATATTGAAATCATAACAAATTTCGAGCCTGAGCTACTGAACATCCGAGGGTCATCTATTCATCTCAAGAAAACAATAATGAACCTCATCTCTAACTCTGCAGAAGCAATTCCCCAAAGAGGCCAAATTACATTATTAACCGAAAATCGATATGTCGATACACCGATAAAAGGATACGAAGAGGTCCAGGAAGGTGACTTCGTAGTCTTATCTGTCTGCGACAATGGCACTGGCATTGAATCAGATGATCTTAACCATATTTTCGAACCATTCTATACCAAAAAAGTTATGGGTAGAAGTGGGACAGGCTTAGGGATGTCTGTGGTCTGGGGCACTATACAGGATCACAAGGGCTATCTAAATGTTGAGACCGTCATTGGCAGAGGAACTAGATTCGAATTATTTTTTCCTGTTACCAGCGAAACTGTAGATAATGATAAGCAATTGATTGAATTGAAATATTATCTTGGCAATGATGAAGAGATTTTAATTATAGACGATGACATCGGGCAAAGGGAAATTGCCGGAGCAATGCTTAACAAACTTGGTTACAAAACCAGCACTGCTGCTAGTGGGGAAGAGGGAGTGGAATTCCTGAAAAACCACCCTGTTGATCTTGTTGTATTGGACATGATAATGGCGCCCAACATAGATGGGTTAGAAACTTATCGAAAAATCATTGAACACAGTCCAGGGCAGAAAGCGATAATAGCCAGCGGCTTTTCTGAAACTAGCCGCATCAAGGAAGCTCAGCGTTTGGGAGTGGGGGAATATGTCAAAAAGCCGTATACGTTAGAGCGGATCGGATTAGCAGTAAAGAATGAATTGTCGTCCTCCCATACCTTGACCCAGGCCATTATAAGTGAGGTAAGGATGACAGCGGTGTGATTGTCGTGGGCAATTTCCATCCGAAAAAAGTCCGAAGTCTGCGCTTATCTGGGAGGTAGACCCTCTTCTTTGCAGCCACTGTGGTGGATTAATAAAGATCGTGAGCTTTATCTACGAGTATTCGGTGATCAAGAAGATTCTCGTCCACCTTGGTTTATATCAGGTACAGGGGGCGCTGGTTCTGTCCCAGCTGCCATAACAAAAAAGTGGTTCAGTTTGACCGCCCCGTGACCCACCATCCTGACACCGGCACCGAGCTTGCGAGTTTCAACGTACCAAGGTGGTCCGAATTTGTCATCCTGGCCAGTCAGTGTTACTCCATTACCCATCTTGGTTACCTGGGAGTGGATATAGTACTCGATAAGGTAAGAAGGCCCATGGTTCTTGAACTGAATGCACGCCCTGGGCTCGCTATCCAGGTTGCTAGTGGAATAGGGCTACAGCCGCGGATTGAATTGATTGACCGGGAAGACCAGGTAACTAGAAATGAAGAAGAACGAGCTGCATTTTCCATGAAACAATTTGCATAGGTGCACTCATAGGGAGGATTAGTTTGTTAACTTTGATACATAGGTCTTTACTCATTGCTAGTTTTGTATTTCTTTGGCAGCCTGTTTATGCAACAGAGGCTATTGATTAAGACGTGCTGGATGATAAGGCCCAGGAGGAACTTCAGACTCCTTCCGCTGCAACTGGAGAGGTTCAACAGCCAATAGTCAAGCGGGATATTGATGAAACATTTAAAGAACCTGTCGCAGAACCTTTTGAAATAATGGGGAAACTATAGAGCCAGGAACCAGCAGGTCTCTGAAGTGGGATTCCCCCCAATCCCCTGGTGGTGTTCCTATACCCATTCCTGTTGTGGTCATTAACGGGGCAAACCCGGGACCAGTCCTCTGTCTCACCTCAGCCATTCATGGTGATGAACTTAATGGTATTGAGATGATCAGACAGATTATACTTGAGTTGGACCCAAAAATATTGAGAGGAGTTGTCGTTGGTGTGCCGATTGTCAATCTTGAGAGATTTTGGCGAAAAGAGAGATATATTGGAGACCGACGGGATCTAAACAGGTACTTCCCAGGGAACCCCGAAGGGTCCTACCCGGAGAGAGTAGCCCATGCACTTTTTACTGACATAGTTCAGCCATGCGATATGGTAATTGATCTGCATACTGGTTCTTTTTTTCGTGAAAACTTACCACAACTCCGGGTTGAACTGACAGTTGAGAGCGTGGCTAAACTTGCTAAAAGCTTTGCCTCAATAACTGCGTTACAGAGTATCTCTCCGCCTGGAAGTTTAAGAGGTGCCGCGACCAAGGCTGGAGTGCCGACTATAGTAATGGAAATCGGCGGTCCTTTAAGCCTTGAAACAGATAAAGTGACTGTGGGGTAAAATCCATTCAGACATTTTTAAAGTCTTTAGGGATGATCACCAAAATTACCCTGTGGCCCAAATCCCAGCCTGTTTTTTATGGAAGCCAGTGGGTGCGAGCAAAGGCTGGAGGTATTCTTATTAGTAAAGCTGCTCTTGGCACATCTGTTAAAGAAGGTGACGTGCTGGGCGAAATCTCCAATCCTTTGACAGATTCGACGTATCTCGTCAGGTCACCAATAAATGGCCGGTGATTGGAAAGGCACAAAATCAGTTTGTCAGCCCGGGTTATGGTATATTTCATATGGGAATTGCGCAGGATGTGAAAGAGCTTGAGAAACCTGAGGGAACAAGCGAATCGAAAGAAGAAGTCCAGAAAAAGGCTGAAGCAACTGAGTAATTGATGAGCTTGCTCCCCAACCTGACTGTTAACCACTCAACCAGACTGAGAGTACATGGTCGTGGCAATTGAGTTTAATAAATTGAGTTTAATATATACCCGTAGGATTAGGATGAAACTACCAAGACAATTGGAAGCGGAAAACATCTTAGCTGACGTCCAGGCAGTTCTGGAAAAAGAGAGCGTCGAACTCTGTAGTGGATCGGATGTGCTTATTCCCGTTTTGCAGCTTAACCCTCGTGTACGCAATCATCTTTTTGCAGCAAAGGCCCAAGGAGAATTGATTATTGGTTATGAGGCTGTCGAGAGAGCGCTGGCAAATGAACTGCACGGTTTACAAAAAGTCAATAACCAGAGCGACCGCATCTCCAGATTGGTGATTGTCAGCAATGACGGTTCTCCCCGTTTCTATCGCCAATTAGAATTTCTTCATGCAAAACAGGGTGAACGGGTTTTGATTTGTAGGCTGGATATTGATTCAAGTCTTTTGGGTGATGTGTTGCAACTCAAAGGCAAAAAAGTGAAAGCAATTTTGTTGAACAGAAAAAAATCTGTGGTGAACGTATTAAAGAGTCTGGTTTAAACACCACAAAGCTATAGAAAGGTGTTGAAAAGTGTCTTATTAAGGCCTGTTTTCAGTTCCCCTTGAATGCTAGTAAGTATTTCTTTCCTTCCACCCAGAAGAAAGGTGTTCCTATTGGTGATGTAAGGCCCACTCTTAGGCGATTATCCATGATGATAAATGTAGAATTTAAGTGTCATAATTTAAGAAGAACCTCTGCGATTAGGGCTGCGAGGTGGGTATCGATTATCTGATGATCAAGAGACTTTTGAATCACAAGATAATGTCATAACCGGTCAAGTTAATTGTCACACAATATCAGTACATCCAATGGCACTCTAAACAGAACTTTGAGGCTCTGGGAGGATCAAGACAGATTCAAGTGTTATTGGAATTATGTTGACCTTGGAGCCAGCTTAGAAGAGTCAAAAGCGGAATGACCCCTTCATTGACCCCTTCAGAAATCATAACAAATTTCGAGCCTGGGCTACTGAACATCCGAGGGTCATCCAGATGTCGTCTGGGAAATTCATGACCGATCGAAAATCCCAGATGCCATCTGGGATTTTGTTGCCGGACATGAAATGCCAGAGACCCTCTGGCAAATCACCATCACCTTTTCAGTTGAGCTGGTCGCAATATGTCTTTCTTATCTCAATAGATAATCCTGATGAACGGAGGTTCTACGAAATTGAAGCTGCAGCGGGGGGCTGGACCCTTCCGGAACTCAAACGCCAGTTCAATTCCGGCCTCTATGAGCGCCTCGCCCTCAGTCGGGATAAGGAGGATGTTCGCAAGCTCGCGACAGAAGGCCAGCTTGTCACCCGCCCCGAGGATCTGCTCAAGGAACCCTATGTGCTGGAGTTTCTCGGTCTTGATGAAAAGGCGAAGTACTCCGAATCCGACCTGGAAAGTGCCATCATCGATAAAATCGAACATTTTTTGCTCGAACTGGGCAAGGGCTTCCTCTTCGAGGCCCGGCAGAAGCGATTTACCTTCGACGAGGAACATTTCTTCGTTGACCTGGTCTTCTATAACCGTTTACTGCGCTGCTATGTGCTGATTGATCTTAAAATCGGCAAGCTCAGTCACGCCAACCTCGGCCAGATGCAGATGTATGTCAACTACTTCGATCGCTTTGTCAAACTCGATGACGAACACCCGACGGTCGGCATTGTCCTATGCAAGAAGAAACATGACGCCCTGGTGGAAATCACCCTGCCCAAAG
>WTAT01000376.1 GCA_013139415.1 Desulforhopalus sp. | reverse complement strand
GGAATTGCACAGATAGCTCAGACTAATGGGTGGGGTCTACTCAACAATTTTGGCCTTCCAAGTTCAGTAGCACTGGCTGCAGGATTCGTTGTGCTGGACTTGGTGATATACCTTCAGCACGTAGTGTTTCATGCCGTTCCACTTCTATGGCGGTTGCACATGGTGCATCATGCAGACCTGGACATCGATTTGACAACGGGATTAAGATTTCATCCGGTTGAAATTGTTCTGTCAATGCTTGTTAAAATAACGGTGAATGTAGCATTGGGACCGTCTGTCGCAGCGGTGCTAACGTTTGAGGTCCTTTTAAATGGAATGGACATGGTCAACCATGGGAACATCTCAATCCCGACAACATTCGACAAATGGTTGAGATGGTTTGTGGTAACACCAGACATGCATCGGGTTCACCACTCAGTCATCATTCGTGAAACGAACAGCAATTATGGTTTTAACCTTTCGGTCTGGGATCGACTGTTCGGCACCTATTGGAGCCAGCCTCGAAAAGGGCATACATCGATGGTAATTGGTCTTTCACAGTTTCGCGACGAGAAAAAATTGACGCTGCCCTGGCTTCTCATCCTTCCTATAATTGGCGACCCAGGAAAGCAGCCGATTAACCGTCATTGATGGGTGTGGAACTTGTGACAGCTCCTATCTATTTACAGGCGATAAATTACAGATCATGTTCCTGGAGCGGACGTGGGAACCCCAGTGAAGCAGCAGCCCAGTATTTGCTGTAAACATAAGGCTCATATTGGGTCGGGTTTTTCTGGAGTTCATTAAGCAAGGCATCTATTTCGATTCGTTTTTTATTGGTTTTCCAGTCGTTCCAGTCTTTCAGTGTTTCCCATATGCTGATCACCATTACTTTGTTTGTGTTTTCAGCACAAATCAGGGTTTCGCCAGAAATGTATCCTCTTTGATTCATTGCATTGATTCGGAGATTTTTAAGATGTGAAAAAAAATCTTCTTCCTTGCCCGCAATCATGTCCCTTTTGATGAGAACTTTTACATGCATGGCACCCCCTTTTTGAACCGCGAATATCTCACTATCATTCTGGTTCAAAGCCAAACAGTGTGTATGCCCGAAACAGCCTCTTTAACAATTTGAAGTGCATTTGACAGCCGGGTATATGTCATGGCAAGGCCTACCTGGTCCGATAGACATTTTAACAATGTGATATCCCTTTCAGACAAATCCCATACTTTTTGATGATAGAGCCTTAATGCGCCTATCACACTTCCTTTGAATTTTATAGGTAACGAAACAATGGCACCGATTCCTTCTGCCTTTGCATTTTCCGGGTATTGCAATTTTTCAGATTGGTTAACGTCCTGGATAATAACCGGTCTGCCTTTGATTGAATTAACGATACTTTTGTTGGTCAAAACAGGTCCCTTATTAAGATAAGTAATACTCAGACCAAAGCTTGCCATAATTTCAAGCTCTTGTGATTCTGGATTCAGGATAAAAATGGCACTGCCTTTTATTTCGAGTGTGGCAACAAGTAGTTGGGTTAGTTGTGTGCACATAGTCTCGAGATTATCTGACTCCGTGAATGCCTGGTTGACAACGGTGATAGTACTTAATGCTATTTTATTCTCTTCATTCATTATAAAGTCCTTCCATGTATGTGATATTTTTTATTTGGTCTTAAATTATCCGAACAACTCTGAACTTATTTTAAGAATCAGGAAACAATACAAATAGTTATATCTTTTAACGCCATGATGACTTTGTTGAATACGCTACCGGTAAAAAATCGACTAACTTTACCGGATTTCCGATTGATGACAATCACGTCATGTTGTTCATTAATCGCTGTATCGATGATATGGCTGGCAATATCTTTATTTTTAGGCTTGAAAACAATCCTGACACTATTTTCAGAAAAACCGTTTGATACAAGAGTTTCCTTTGCTTTATCCAGCGCCATCTCTTTTTCGGCAACCAATTGCTGGAGATAGGTTACATTTTCCTGCATCTTTTTCATTATCGGGCTGTCCTTCATGGCTATGCTTGGGATAGATGTGAACACATTGAAGAGAGTTACTTTAACTCCCTGGACATGTGAAAATGTTAGGGCGACGAACTCCAAGGCTTTTTTGTCGAGACCAGTAAAATTGTACGGTAAGAGTATCATTTTGACATCCATGGCTCCTCCCTTCTCCCAATGGTGAAATTTGGATAGTTGATGGAATACCTCTGTTCAAATTAGTATAAGGTGAGCAATCTTCATTGATGAAAATAAATTAGCTCATTTTACCTCTATAGCTGCGGCAATTGCGCTTGCAGCATCATCCATACTTAAAGTGCCGGTGTTGATAACGATGTCGTAGTTGATGGGGTCCGCTATTTCAGCATTGAAATACTTCCTGATAAATGCCCTCCGATCCGATTCCGTCCTGATGACACGTCTTTTGGCCTCATCTTCAGGGATATTGAAACTTTTAACGACATGTTGAATTCTCACTCGTTGTGGAGAGATAACGCGTACTCTAAAGCAATTGTCGGGCGAAAGGATGAAATTAGCACCTCTTCCCACGATAACAGCACGGCCATGTTCTCCAATGGTTCCGATCACCTTCATAAGCCGTTTAAGATATTGATCAGGCCAAAGATGACGATCGTGCACAAGGGAAGATATCCAGTCCTCCAAAATTGAAAGGCCCTTTTCATCCAGAGTTTTTAAAAGTTGTGTGCTTACGTCGGTACTTTTTGCCATCTCATGCAAAACCTCTTGATGAAATAGATCGATCCCGAGTTTCTCAGTTAGTCGTTTGGCAATAATACTTCCGCCACTTCCCGGCTCCCTCGAAACTGTTATGATGGGAATACAGGGTTTTTCTATAGGTTTTTCTATCTGCATAAGCTTCCATCTTTGTATTTGCTCCTCGATGATCTGTTCTATTGAACGGATTTTGGTTATCATATGACCCCCTTGATACAGACTGATTTCTTAAACATTTCGAATCCGATCAAGCTCCACAATTTTAATCGGAAAAGCACCTACGGAAGCTCCCTTTTATGAGGTACGTTTCTAAGCTCGCTGGGCCTGAACTTCCCGCATCGTTTTCAAGACTTCAATGCTGCTTTTTAATCCTTTTACGTATCTTGCCATATTTATTGCCCCACCTGCTATTTGAGCCAGCGCCTGAACAAAATTTAAATCATCTAACTTGAACTCCCAATGTTCAGATGTATAAACACGCACGGCTCCCATTAATCTTCCCCCGACAACGACAGGCACCGATAGTATTGAGGATATTCCTTCTTTCTGTGCTTCTTTAGGATACTGGATTCTGGGATCGTCCATAACATCATAAATCGCCACTGGTCCAGACTCTAACGATTGGGCAATGGAGTGTAATGCGCTCACAGGACCTTTATTTATATACTCCTCACTCAACCCGAATGAAGTGGCCAGCTCCAGTTCATTGGTTTTCCGGTTGAATAGAAACAAAGAACAACCTTTAACATCCAAAGCAGTTTTAATGCTTTCGACTATAATTAACGCAACTTCTTCAGGGTCTCTAGAGTGCGAAATTGCCATTGCAACCTTAAGCATTGTCTCATAATTAACTATTTGTTTTTCCATGATGTTCCCTCCTATGTTTATTTGCTATGGTTTCAGTATGGTAAGTGCAGCTCGTTTTGGCGTTGCTCAGATGACTGTTTTCGACGAAGGGGCAAATTAAATCTATTGCCTAACAAAATTAATTGGACCTATTTTGTTGGTCAAATATGGACTGTTCACTTGAGCGAAAATTCGACAGGAAACAATATTCGATTCTGTAA
>WTAT01000359.1 GCA_013139415.1 Desulforhopalus sp. | reverse complement strand
TGATTGAGCAAGTTTCACCAGCAGGGTGGTCCTTTGCTGACGATCTACCGGATGGTCCTGTGACTCTACTGGTTAAAAGCGTCTCTTGTCTGCGCGCATTTCTTCCAGTCGCTAAGGTTCAATTGCGTTTTGAACACGGCCTCCTGCTTGATGACGAAGGGAAAACCCGAGCTCGATTTAATAATCTGGCCATTGGACGTGGACGGAAATCAGTAGGTGTTGGCAGCACCCAATATCTTCGCGGTTATAATCAGGCCCACGTAGACCTCCGCCATTCTCTGGAGGAAATAGGGGCAAGCTTCTGCCAGGATGTGGGGCGGGTGTATGACTTTTTAGAGATTAAACGAGAAAAATACACTACAAAACCTATAATCCAGCTTAACCCGGAAGCCCCTGTTAAAGACAGTGCCCAGGCTATTATCAATGCGTTTATCCTGACTGCACGCCGCAATGAGAAGGGTGTTGTTGCCGACTATGATACGGAATTCCTCCATGACTATCGGGTCAGTTTGCGTAAAGTCAGGTCGGTGTTGAGTCTTTTTAAAGGAGTATATAGCCTGGAGGATACCGTCCGTTTAAAGCAGGACTTTGCGTCTGTTATGCAAAAAACCAACACATTGCGCGACCTTGATGTTTATCTGTTAAATAAAGAAAAGTATTTCAGCATGGTACCGGCAGACACCCACGAAGGTCTCGAAATTTTATTTGATTATTTTGCAGGGGAACGGAAAAAGGAACAAAAGAGTGTCAGTAAGATTATTCGGAGTAAAATCTATCTTAAAGAAATTAACAGGCTCGAAAAACTGTTTGCAGATGGATCGAACATTGGCAGTGGGCCAAAGGCTGCGGAAGGTTCCCTGGCCTTTGGTTGCAGAGTAGTTCTGAATCGCTACGGTAAGGTATGCAAAATCGCTCGCCGTATAGATGATAAAACGGAAGATGAAGTCATTCACGAGCTTCGAATCAATTGCAAAAAACTGCGTTATCTTATGGAATTCTTTTCTCCGCTTTTTCCTGAAGTCGATATGAAAGCGCTGATTAAATCTCTTAAGTTGTTGCAGGATAATCTCGGCAATTTTAATGATTACTCGGTCCAGCAAACATTTCTCAGGCAGGTATTGAGTGAAAAAATGACTGGTTTCGGTGGGTGGGAATTAAAGGTTGCCGAGGGTGTCGGGGCGCTTACTGCCATGCTCAACCGGCTGCAACGCAAGGAAAGGCGTCAGGTAATGAAAAATTTCGCTCGTTTTGACGGTTTTGAAACCCGTGCGATTCTTAAAAAACTATTTCATATCGAGGGAAGTGCACATGAAAATAATAGCTTGTTACAGTAATAAGGGAGGCGTTGGTAAAACCGCAACTTCCGTGAATCTGGCCTATGCCAGTGCTATGAATGGCAGACAAACCTTGTTGTGTGACCTTGATCCTCAGGGCGCGTCGAGCTTTTATTTTCGGGTAAAACCTTCCAAGAAACTGCAGAACAAAGCCTTTTTTAAGGATGTGAAAGGGTTTATGGATGCTATCCGGGCAAGTGATTACGACAATCTTGACCTCCTGCCGGCGAACCTAACCTACCGAGACTTCGATATTTTTCTTTCCCGGATGAAAAATAGCCGTTCCCGTCTGAAAAAGGCATTGAGGGAGGCTGAAAATGACTATGATGTTTTGATATTAGATTGTCCTCCTAACATTTCTTTACTTTCTGAAAATGTCTTTAAAGTTGCGGACAAAATAGTGGTCCCTGTAATTCCAACTACCTTATCCGTTCGAACTCTCGAACAGCTCTATGAGTTTTTTAAAGATAACGAATACCAGCGTAAAAAATTACTGCCAATGTTTTCCATGGTGCAGAAGACTAAAAAGCTGCATAAAGAAACCATGGTTATGTTAAGAAAAAATTATAAGGGTTTTATGCAAAGTTATATACCATTCTCTACCGAAATAGAGAGAATGGGTGTTCACAGGGCTCCGGTTTCGACATATTCCGGCAAGGACTTTGCCGCAAATGCTTATGAAAAAATCTGGAAAAATATTGAAGGAAAAGCGAAGATAAGCTGACCCCGGCGGTATTTTCTGCTTTTCCCTAACCCCGACAAACGGGAAATAACTCTGGCTTCTGCACGTTATAGGAGGTTTGGAATGGGAAAAAAGAAAAAAAAGAAAAAGAAATGTTGTGAAAAGTACAAAAAAAAGAAGGGGAAACGTTGTTCGAATTGTCCAAAGGCTTAATAGTGGTAGGTTTGTTGACAAAGGGGTCCACTTCAGTTAGTCATTTTATACTCATCACCACTTATTTCGTTGCGCGCCAATTCGTTGACCTTTTATGGATCTGATTACATACTTGCCCTGGTTGAATAGCTTCGGCATCCATGTACAGCGAAATGTGACCGCTGTGCCCACTGAAATCTTTCTGATATCTCTGTAGGCAACATCAAAGCCGATACCGTCAAATGAAATATCATAAAGATCCACTTCAACTTTACTGCCATTTCTGATGGACATTAACACTTTTCCTCTCTGTTGTTCTCGTGGGGTCAGACGCCGATTGAAGTTGCAGCGGGTGATCTCCCCACATTTTTGACAGCGGATGGTCCTTCTTCGGACTTGAGGGGGGATGGTCACCATTCGTTTACCTTGGCATGAGTAACATTTAAAGTGTATTCTTCCACTGATTACGCGGAATATTTTGGTCTTGGCCATGTGAATTTTCCTCTACTCTCGGACGCCGAGGGTGGTTGCGAGCGCCTGACGGTCTAAGCCGACGCCTTTTCTTCCTCAATTCTTGGATAACTATCAAATATTTTATGAAAAAAAAGAGATAAGAGCAAGGTCGCAAGTTGTATTATAAATTTCGACATATCAGTTTCCTCGCCACCAATGTCACTACAATATTATTCCTCCCCTGCCAGCACACTCCAGGGAACTACTTTATTCCTGCCGGTTTGCTTGGCATGGTAGAGTGCCTTGTCGGCGCGATTGATCAAGCTTTCCAAGGTATCGTTAACCTGGTATTGCGTCAGTCCTATTGAGATCGTTAAAGGAAATGGCAGGGCCGGGGTAAAACCGTTTTGAATTGCTTGCCTGATTCGTTCAGCAAAGTGAAGAGCCATGTTTTCGTCGGTTGCCCGCAGCAGGATAACAAATTCTTCACCGCCCCAGCGGACAACCGTGTCATAGGGCCGGCACTCTTTTTTGAGGCAGGCGCTGGTTGCCTGCAGGGCGAGATCGCCGAAATGATGACCATGGGAATCATTGATCAATTTAAAATGATCGAGATCCAGAAAAAGCATGGTCATCGATTCGTTCCGCCTGAGACTTCGGGCGCATTCATCATGAAAGATGTGAGCAAAATAGCGGCGGTTTTTCAATCCGGTCAAGGGGTCGAGGGTTGACAGCTCTTCAAGTTTTCCAATTATTATATTTAGTTGTATGTCCTTGTTGTTTCTAATTGTTCCCAGGATACCGCATAACAGCCCGAACAACAGTGGGTGGGCCAGGAAAAACCACTGCAGCGATGAGCAGATGGCGGTAAGGTGCGGATCTTCCACACCTGAGGCTTCGAGAAAGTGGGCTTGTATCAGGATGGTGACCAGTGGGATAGGGAGGCCCCAGACGATCCCTAGCCAGATATAGATGTTTCGCCGGAGGTTATAGCTGAAAGGTTGCAGGGCTGCGGTGAAAAACTCATCGATCGGTTTCGGGATGTAAATGGGCATGTCTGATTATCGGTGAAGATGGAGAGTGCGGATGTATACCCTTAAATTTTAAGAGCTATTACGAGCATTTCTCAGGCCAAGTTTTTCGACAACGGCTTCACTCGCTTAGCATAACAAGTGTGTTGATGCGAGTCACGGGGATTATCTCTCCACTCTCACGCTGACAGTCGAGGTAATGCTGAGGGTGAGGTTTCTTTTATCAGTGCCTTACATCCTTCTTGTATCAGATGTGACTATGAGGTAAATTTGCAATCATGAATCTGCAATCTGCCATCAACTCTTCCTCTTTGGTTCTTACAGAGTGTGCTATCTCTGAACGGCTTCGTCGCGCAGGCGATGTAGAGCTCCATCCAACGCTCTTTAATACACCGCTGATTTACAATTCCAAGGGATGTGAAAAGTTAGAGGCAATCTACCAGCAATATAGGGAAATCGCCGCCCGGGCCGCTCTGCCAATACTTCTCTGTGCCCCCACCTGGCGGTTAGATAAGGTGCGCCTTGCCGAGGCGGGATTTGACAAGTCGCTGCTCCTTGATGCCGTCAGTTTCATGCGCAATCTTCAGAAAAGTCGGCAGGCCCCTGACTCCGAGGTTTTCATAGGCGGTCTGATCGGCCCTAAGAACGACTGCTACGCACCGGAGCAGGCTCTTAGCTCGGATGAAGCCTATGAATTTCACCAGTGGCAGATAGAGCAACTTGCACAGGCTGGAGTGGACTGCATTGTCGCCCAGACCATTCCAGCCGTCTCCGAAGGGTTGGGGATGGCGCGAGCCCTCACTAGTTCCGGCATTCCTGCAATCATCAGTTTTGTCATCAACCGTGAAGCCCAGGTGTTAGACAGCACTCCTCTTCTGGACGCCATCACAGCTATTGATAACAGTCTCGCCACTGTGCCGCTGGGTTATATGGTCAACTGCGTTTATCCGACTTTTATCTGCGCCAAAAGGCAGCCGACAGCACTATTTGAGCGCCTCATTGGCATTCAGGCAAACAGCTCGTCACTGGATCATGCCGAGCTGGACGGAGCCTCTATCCTTCACCAGGATGATCTGCAGCATTGGGGTGAGAATATGCTCCTGCTTAATCACGAGTTTGGCGTGAAGATTCTTGGCGGCTGCTGTGGAACCGATGACACTTATCTGCAGTACCTGGTAGATCATAGGGCGGTTTAGTGCCTTACCCCTCAGGTAAGTGACAGACTCCGAATGGGTATTACAAGAAATCACTCTTGTCAGGATTAATATGAAACTTCAATAGGGAAAAAAAATATGCGATGTCATGAAGTTGATTATGAAATTATCGGGCACGATATGCAGATGCTTGAGGTGGAGCTCGATCCGGGTGAAACAGTGGTGGCCGAAGCAGGAGCCATGAATTATATGGAAGATGGGATTGAGTTTCAGGCCAAGATGGGCGATGGCTCTGATCCCGGCCAAGGATTCATGGGCAAACTCTTTTCCGCCGGAAAGAGGATGATTTCCGGCGAATCGCTTTTTATGACCCATTTTACAAATCAAAGCTCCGGTAAAAAAAAGGTCGCCTTCGCCGCACCATTCCCAGGCTCCGTGGTCCCGGTGAACATGGCGGAAATAGGAGAACAACTCTTCTGTCAGAAGGATTCCTTTCTCTGCGCGGCTCTCGGCACCAACATCGACATAGCCTTCCAGCGTAAGCTGGGCACAGGTTTTTTTGGGGGTGAAGGCTTTATACTCGAAAAACTCCAGGGTGATGGAATGGCCTTTCTCCATGCGGGCGGCACGGTTGTCAAAAAGCAGCTGACTGGCGATACGCTACGGGTGGATACCGGGTGCATTGCCGCTTTTACGGGAGATATCGACTATGATATCAAGATGGTAAAAGGGCTTAAAAGTATGTTCTTTGGCGGTGAAGGACTCTTCCTCGCAACGCTTTCAGGTCATGGCACTGTCTGGCTTCAGAGCCTGCCCTTCTCCCGCCTGGCAGACAGAGTCATAGCACACGCTCCCACTTCCGGTGGCAAATCTCAAGGCGAATGAAGCCTGCTTGGCGGTATTGGCCGAATGATCAACGGCAGTAAGATCAAAACCGATATCCTGTGGCTTCTTGAGGGTAAAACAACAGGGTACTTTGAAAAAATAGATTTTTCGATCAAGATCAAGACATGGTTAAAATTTTACCACAGGCATATAGGTGATATCGGAGTCGGAGTTTAAGCCCTGCTTTCAAGGCACCCTTAAGAAAGAAGTCTACGAGGTAATTAACCTTGTTGCTCTTTTTTGCTCCCCGTCTTCTGGAGAGGTGAGAGACAAGCCGCTTTCCGCTCAGGAGCCACGGACTTCAGGGTATCTTGAAAAATTAGAATTTTCGTTCAAAATCGAGACGAGAAAAATTTTACCGCAGGCATATGTCTGATATCGGAGTCGGAGTTTATGCCCTGCTTTCAAGGGTGCTTACCTCCTAGGATAAAATTTTTCTCGTAACGAAGAGTTTGGGTGAAAAGGCAATTTTTCAAGGTGGCCTTCAACTATATCAATATTGTGGACCGAGGCTCCCAGCTTCTTGATGAGTACATTGAGCGGATCAAAGGTGATTTTTCAACCGCTGGCCATGAGATACCTAACGGCTCCAGGCTACCCGGATGGACTTTTCCCCGTCTCCATAGGTAAATACAAGGTCACCTTTATAGGCCCTTGAGATTGCCTCTCCAACGCGGCGGGCAATATGGACACCTGTTGTTGTGATCATGGTGCTATTATCATCCTCGTCAATGGCCATAATCCGTTCCTGGGGGCGCGCTGATTTTTCCAGCTTCTCTTCGTTGAGAATAAGGTTGCCGATCTCCTGTCGGTTCTTGATGAAAAAATCTCCTTTGAGCTCGACGTACCCTGCCGGATAATTATCGGATATTCGTTGACAGGCGGGGCAGGTTACGCTATGTACCTTTGCCTGTGGCACATCGGCCCAAACCCATCGGCCGTTCTGAAAGATAGATTGACACTGTGTGCACAGGGTCGGTTCGGGCCATTTACCGTCCGCTCGGTACATATCATGCTTTTTCTCCTGAACCAGCCTGTCTCGTCTACCATAACTGCTCTTATCCATAGTGGACCTCCCGAGAAGCTCAAAAAGTTGAATGGATTGTCACACGTATAAAAAAACGTGTTCTCTGTGAAATTACGGTCACCACAGTCTGAAAGGCTCTCCTTCGTGGAGTTAAAACTACTTAACTTAATGATAACATATGGGCCGTTCAGAACAAAATTGAAAATCTTTCCATTAAATTTCTTTTCCTGCTTTACCGGCAGTTTTCCGCTGGCAGTATTCGACTCACAGCTTCGTCTATATTTTAGTGCCTTACCCCTCAAGGGGGCACTGAACTGAATCCCGGCTTACTTTCCTGTTTACCGGGGTTAGAAGTTCAAGAAGGTCTTAATTTACTTATCTGTGAAATTATTTTTAGCTAATTTCCCCGCTCAAAAGTACAACAAGGAAGATTAAGTGTTTATTGTTTCAAATAAAATCAGAAAATAATGAAATACTTGCCTTATGAAAATTGTAAGCAAATACTTACAAAGACAAGTTCGTGGGGAGTGAACAATAAGGTCTGTGATCCGTTACAGAACTAAAAGAGAATTGTTAATACAAATCATACAGAGGGATAGAAAGGCAGGGCGCAAACAGAAGAAATCGATTCTTGATGAATTTATTGCATCCACAGGTTACTTTAGAGAATATGCCTCCCGCTTAATGTGCCCGACTGACGTCTTGCTATTAAACACTTTGCTGAGGCTTCCATGTTGAAACAACCGCAAACCTTATAATAAGGTGCACGATATGATCGTTTTTCAAAAGCTGCTCAAATGAAAAATAATTGCGGTCACCGTCAATCAGTTGTTTCACTGGAACCGGTTAATGAATTAATATAGATTTAGTGCCTTACTACAGAAAGCCAGTCACAAAAAACAAGAAATCTGTAAAGTTGATTGAAATTTGAAACTTAAAAGCATCACCAAGGCACTTATACTGGCTTATTTTACCGTTTACCGGTGTTAGAAAAATTCTGTGGAGTTTGACAGTTAGCAATCAATTTGGCCCCTAAAATCATGCCTATGACTTTGTCTCCAGAAAAAAAAGCGAAGGATAATCAGTGGATATATCTGACCGGTAAAGAGATATATCAGTTTTTCCATAGGGTCAAGGGACGATTGCAGGGTATGCATGTCTATGCTCTGGTTGGAAAGAGTGGGACAGGAAAGAGTTTCCGAGCCAGACTTTTGGCTGAGAAAATAGCGGTTCCCTATATTGTCGACGACGGTTTACTGATTCACGATGCAACTATTCTTGCCGGCCAATCAGCCAAACATGAAAAGAATTATATCAGCGCGATAAAAACAGCCCTTTTCACAAATCCTGAGCATCGCCAGTCGGTTGTGCAGACTATTCAGGATAAGAAGATAAAAAAGATACTTCTTATCGGCACCTCAGAAAAAATGGTAATGAGATTGGCGGAAGCCCTGGAGTTACCTCCTATATGTGAGATAATCAAAATTGAAGACATTGCCAGCCAGAAAGACATTGAGGCTGCAATCAAGTCACGATTTGAAGAGGGCAACCATGTCATCCCTGTTCCCGCGATAGAAGTCAGAAGGGATTATGCCCAGATACTTTCGGATTCAATTCGAATTTTTTTCAAAGGTGGCAGGGAGTCTAACGGTGTAAAGCGTTCCAAATTCTTTGAAAAATCAATTGTTCAACCCATATTCCACGAACAGGGAATTCCCGGAACTATCTCAATCTCCGAAGCGGCTCTCACCCAGATGATTCTTCACTGTATCGATGAGTATAACAGTGAGGTCAGAGTAACAAAGATCAAGGTTAGAACGAGCAGATCAGGATACGGTATCGCTCTCTTTATAGATGCTCCCTACGGCAAAGCCCTGACAGGTGAGTTACACGAACTGAGAACCTATATTATAAAGATGTTAAGGAAATATACAGGAATCAACCTGGACAACCTCGAAATCTCCATCGATAAAATATCCCCGCGAAAGAAGAAGGTGGCGCTAAAAGAGCTGGAAGCCAAGTAAAGTGAGCTTAATTGGTTAAGTGTACAATAATGACAACTGGCCTCACATTGCTCTTCGTTGCAGTATTTATGTTTGAATTGCAACAAACTCAGCCCTTTTTGGAATTGAATTTTGCTTCTGCCCATGACATATCCCCCTCGTTATATGAACTTTGGAGGAGTATGACACATTAGTGCCTTACCCCTCAAGGGGGCACTGAACTGAGTACTCCTGAAATCCTGTCACTCTTTTTAGTACCCCCTTGTGGGGTGTTAGGGGTATCATGGAGTGAGTGCCCAGCCAGTTTTTGGCTCATAGCTGAGGAATGGTCGTAATCAGATTTTTTTTGTGATGGAAAAACTGGAGACAGATGAGGCAATAGCTTGGTTCAGTTAAGCCTGGATCGGGCTTTTATGTTCCTGTTAGTTCTAGAAATGTGGACAAATGTGGACAAATAAAACAAAAAAAGCACTCACAGCCTAAAGCCATAAGTGCTTGAAATTTCTGGTACACCCGGCAGGATTCGAACCTGCGACACCCGGATTCGAAGTCCGGTGCTCTATCCAGCTGAGCTACGGGTGCAGATCTGTGGAGCAAGATGGATACCATGTTCGTGAACCTAGGTCAATGGTAATGTCTTTGGATAAGTGATTTCGATTAAGGGAATTTTTCTTCTGAGTTGTATTTTTGCAAATTTTTTCGGCCTTGAGTTCAACTTCCACTCGCTGGGGTACTTTGAGTGAAGTCTCTTTATTACCTTGCGAGAGCACAACCTTGCCTTTTTCTATCTTGCTTGCAATTCGCCTTAAAAGATCTGCGGGTTTTTTATCTCATCTTCTCTTCAGATTTGCATAATACCTGTTCTTTTCCCATAGCTATCCCCCCCCCTGTTTCTATCGAATTGATAATGCAATAAAAGCAAGAACCTATATTACCATTGCATTGCCAATAAAATATATCGCATTTTGCTTGCGAGCAAGATGGCCAGGGACATTTACCAAATATGATGAGTCAAACAAAAAAATAGACACAAAATAGACACAAAATAGACACCTTTGTTATGTATTAGCCCCCTGCGCCTTGCCTTGGATCATGTCAAAGTGTCGGCTCTGACAGGCCATGTCAAGGAGCAGGGGACACCGGTCTATTTTTTAAGGCCGGTATCTTGCATGGCCTGCTTGCAGCGGGTACTGACCTTGGTTTCATTGTGATTGATGCAGTCGAGCAGTCGGCCCTCGCCGGGTTTGATCTCAGCGCAGTAAGCCTTCAGATCGTCACGGCACTCGCTGACGGCATAACTCAGGTTGGTCAGTGTCCGATCAAGCTGGTTGATAGAGTCGTAGACCGCATATTCGCATCTTGGCGAAAGCTTATCGGCAAACGCGTAGAGACAAGACAGGATACGGCCTTCACCTGGGGTGACATCCTTGCAGTAAGTGCTAAGTTCCTTCTCGCATCCCTGGGCCAAAGTATCGACCGCATCCTCTAACCCTTTTTGGAGAGGGTCTTTAGATGCACATGCCTGAAGAGCCATGCACAGTATCATTACAACAACCATCGATGACCGCTTTTTCATGTTCATACCTCCTTGATTTGGATTTTTAAGCCACAGTGGCTCCTGATAAACTTCATCCTGCTACGCTATAATGTGTACCCTACCTTTCGGTTGTAGTCCAGTCGATATAATGTGGCCGAGGCCACTTTTTTGTTAATATTCATAATAATGTGGTAGGAATTTAATGGACACTGTTCCGGCTGGGATACTTAAAGTTGCAAAAGTGTATCTGAGTGTATTGATGCAGATGTCCTCTATTGCCGCCCTTATTTTTACTGTGCGAAACAGCTTTTTGGGGCTGGTGATATGGCTACCGGGTTTAGTTCCGGGAAAGATGTGTGGTTTCCTGAGATACGGTGCTTTTCAAGATCTTCCAGCACAGATAAAGTCATAGAGATGAGAGGCACATAACGAGACTTCTAGCTTTTTGCCTTTTCCATGCAGATATGGACGGTGCCATCCGTCCCAAGGTCTTCCCATTTCAGCATTTTGGTTTCACCAAGTCTCAAACCGGTGAAAAGCAGAAACTTCAACAACATTGCCGATACATTGCCGTTACACTTATCCAACTCAAGCAGTAACTTCTTGATTTCAGTGTGATCGAGGTAGCGGAACCTGCTTACGCTTTCTGGATACTTTGGAATTCTGGTGCAGGGTTAGGTCCTTCAATCACCGACCAGAGCAGGGCAGTGGAAACTCACTTTTGAAAGCTGTAGTTCGGAGGTAAAGACCGTTGCTCCCCACCCAGCTTTCCCTTGGTTTTGTTTGAAACGCCAAATTGGGAATCGATGTTCCTGTCCTACTCCTGACTTTTGGCAGACAAAAACACTATTTTCCTGTCGTCTTGTATTTGCTGGCTTGTAGTGATATACCGGATAAATACTCTATGTGTTACGATGTATCATAATAAACACATAGAAAATCATTCAAGAAACACAAAGCAGCCAAAAAAAAGAAGTGTACATAATGTGAATGCGAACAAATTGCCCTGTAGTCAATTTTTATTGCAATTCCAACCGAAAAAACTGAAAACAACAATTAACTACGCGAAAGGTAAAAAGATGAAAAAAGCACTTTTGATTTCCGCTGGCTGCACCATGTTACTTTCTGTATCTTCTATTGCATACAGTGGTGCCGACGGTCTATATGTGGGCGGAAATTTAGGCCTTGCAATAGCGAATGATTCCGATGTTACGGATTCAACAGCACCAGGTATAACTTTAGAATTTGAATCTGATATGGGGTATGCCCTTGGAGGCGCCATTGGCTACGGTTTCGGTAATTTTCGGATTGAAGGCGAGATCGCATACCAAACAAATGACTTGGATCAAATTAAAGCATTAGGAGTTTCTGTCGATGCGACTGGTGATACTTCAAGTCTTACTGGGTTATTAAATGGTTACTATGACTTCAACAACACAAGTCCATTTACTCCATATATAAGTGGTGGCGTTGGGGTGGCAAAGGTTGAAATAAATGACGTCAGCATACCAGGGTCGGGTTTTTCAAATGTAAATGATGACCACACTGTCTTCGCTTATCAGGTGGGAGTTGGTGTGGCGTATGCTATAAAAGAAAACCTTAGCTTTGATGTCAAATATAGGTATTTCGCGACTTCAGACCTGGAACTTGATACTACAGATTTTGAATATTCAAGCAATAATTTTTATGCCGGAATAAGGTATACATTTTAAAATTTCCACTCTCTATCCTATCCATTCCAGAGGCAGGTGTATATTTAGCTTGCCTCTGAAGGAAAAAAGAAAACATCAGGCCTAGAAAAACCCCTCTGGGGTTTACCGTCCATACACTCTTCAAACGATTTTGCCAAACGTTACATCACAGTTGGCTTGCCAGTCCATAATGCTAATGGTTCAACGCTGGGGAACATTACTATTGAATTTGACATTTTTAAGTTGCTTGAGACGATAAGGCCTTTCTCCCAGTGGCCACTATATATGAGAAGTCTGCTACTTATAGCCGATTCTCAAAAAAACACCCCAATTGATACTTTCCTATAAGGAGGCTGTCCGAGAATGCCCTTTCGGAGTCTACGCTTACCTGCCCAAACTCTTCGGAATTCTCAAAAAATAATGCTCGCAGGTAAGCGACCGGAGGAAGATTCCGATATCATACATATGGCTGTGCTTGTTTTTTAAAAATTTCTCGATTTTGAACAAAATGCCTATTCTCGGACCAGCTCCTAGCATTAAACGAGGTCAGGCTTTGTCCATAAAGACGAGCGCAAACCAACACTGCTGAAGTGTCGATAATAATCAGAACAATAAAATGGTTAGAATTTTTACGTTATTGGCTGCTGTTCCTTAAAAATCTAACCGGTTGTCCACTTTCCCCCATCTCGAAAACATCAAACATCTTTTCCATTTCTTTCCGCAGTTCAGACATTTTTTCGTGGCGATTTACAAGTTCCTGATATTGGGCTTCCGCCTCACTGATTTCCTCATCGGACATGGGAAAAATTATCGTAATTCCGCTTTCGGCAAGCTCATAACTTTCTGTCATCCTCTGTTTATTACGTTTTCTTTGTTTGATTTTTTCTATTACTTCATCAATCTTTTCAGCCTCCAGAATTTCCTTTTGGCTCATTGGAAAGGAAACTGTATGACTACTCTCCCCCATTTCAAAGGTAATCATACGCTGCTCTGCTCTCGAAATGATGGGGGCTATAGAAAGAAGCAATATGCTAAACATCGTGACAATACAACTTTTTAGATTTTTCATTGGCTACCTCCAACTTCCTTAAAACAGGAGACGTGTGGTAGAAAAAGAATCCATCTCATCTATATCTGTTCTGGAAGTGGTTTTGAAGTCTTTCAGAACAGATCTTTTATCTAAAACGCAAATAGTTTTGTCGCAAAGCGAGCTAATGCAACTATCAACGCTTAAACAATAATCACTTTTTGTTCGCAAACAAAGTGGTCATTAGTGCCTTACTCCTGAAAGCCTGTCATAAAAAACAAGAAAGCTGGAGAGTGTTTTGAAATTAGGAACTTAAAGTAACCTCCAAGGCACTTATACCCCCTTGTGGGGTGTTAGATTGTATATCAGGTGACATGTTATCCTGATGAGTACCTTGAGTGGACGACAATTTTTAAAATGCAACAAGAGATGTTAATAGAATATTTCGGATCTTGGCAGGGCAAATCGATGTTTTTCGATTGGATGATTTGTTCATAATTGCCGTATCTGGCCAGATTGAGCTTTTCCTTTTTGTAGTGTTAGGCATTGTGTTTGATAGCACAACACTACCGTGCATATCGCCACCGTATTCAATGATTCGAAAAAGTCCTGAAAGTGGATCCACAATATCGGCATTTTTCTCCGGGTGCATTGCAGACCAAACCTTCCTTTGCTGTTGAAAGAGAACAATCAATGAAGAGCTTCTGCAATGGACCGAGTGGAAACGAATACAATCGGGAAGCCAGTATATAATTCAATTCTTGCTGGGCATGTTTTACGCTAGGCTGAAAAGTGGTAAAAGTGGACTTTTAAGGTTCGGGGCAGCGGCACCGGTTCGAAGGCAACTCTCCCCGGTTGACATGCTTACGCAGCGGCGGTTTTGAAGCGCTGCGGTGAGGTATGGGCATATCGTTGCGTTGTTTTATAGCTGGCATGACCCAACTGACTCTGCACCACATACAGATCTGTTCCGGCCTCCGATACTTAAAGTTGCAAAAGTGTGTCTGTTATGGAGAGCTCTCCATAACAGACACTCGTTTGCTACTCTTGGATTTATTTCTGTGCTGCATACATAGGTAAATATTCGGGTTGATTTTTACCTGAAGAATATACGGGACACAAATCATTTCGTTTGTTACAATAACAAACATGAATGTTGCATGTCAAAAACAAACACTATCTTCTCTGCTTGAGATATCTGACCGTGTCCATCCCTTTGAACAGTCTGGTGCGCTCTCTCCGCAAATTGTTATTTCAGAAAAAGAATATCTAACGCTCAAGTGTGAAGTCGGTTACTGGCGGAGCA
>WTAT01000023.1 GCA_013139415.1 Desulforhopalus sp. | reverse complement strand
GGTGATTTTCAGATAAAGGTATAAAAATGTTCCTTCTGAGTCTCGTCAGACCATATTCGTTGCCCTCTTTATGCCTAAGAAAACCTACATCTTTGGGGCGAAGCTCCAAAGGTACGGTGAGAACGGTTACGGGAATTACATTACGTTCTGATTATTCAATGAGAACTATTTGGAAACGTTCACTATCATAAAGTTATGCATTATTGTGCACCTATATTTTGGTGAATTTAAACAAACGACACAAAAGTCCCATAGGATTTTGTGCACTGTATGACCTGAATTGTTAGCTCTATATTGAATGTTCAAGGCCAACATCTCTATTTTTCCGACAGACCATGTCTTTTTTTGGTGCCGATAGTTTCAGAGCTGCGTCCCGTACTCGCATGATAGTTTGCCGACTCGTCTTGAATTCACGTGCTACTTTAGTAACATTGGCGCCGGCATCCAGCTTTTCTACAACAGCTTCTCGTTGATCTGCATTAAGGGATGGCCGTCTGCCAAATCGTTTTCCGGCTGCCTTGGCCCGAATAATCCCCGACTGCGTTCGTTCAATCAGCAAGTCCCTCTCGAATTCAGCCACAGCTGCGATAACCTGCATCGTCATTTTTCCTGCCGGACTGGTTAGATCAACACCGCCAAGTGCGAGGCAATGCACGCGTATGCCTAAGCTAGCGAGTTGCTCGACGGTTGCCCGCACATCCATCGCATTACGCCCCAATCGGTCAAGTTTGGTTACAATAAGCACGTCCCCATTCTCCATTCGGTCGATTAGCTTCATAAAACCTGGCCGCTTTTTTGCGACCACCGAGCCACTGATATTTTCTTCAATAAGTCGATGTTTCTCGATGGCAAATCCGGCAGCTTTGATTTCTATAATCTGATTATGGGTATTCTGCTCGGCAGTTGAAACACGACAGTAGGCAAAAACACGTGACATAGGTCTAATCCCGTCCGAAAGGTGTGTACGAATTAATACTTGCGTCCAAAATGGATTTACCTTACTTTCGTACACTTGTAAATATACATGTCCGAAACCGTTCCTTTTCGGGCAGGGTTAAGCATGAACAAGCAGGTCCATATCTACCTTATTGTGAGTTCGTTCCCATGGCAAGAATGAAAATCTTCAACACCCTGGAGGAGGAGGCTTTCGAGTCCCCGCCGGTGTTCAATAGTGCAGAGCGCAAGCAGTTCTTTTCTTTACCTTTGATGCTCAAAAATTCGATAGTGGACTTGCGCACTCCCACCAATAAAGTCTGTTTCTTGGTAGCTGCTGGATACTTCAAGGCACGGCGAAGATTCTTTGGCAGACAATTCCGCCAAACAGATATCGAGTATGCCGCCCTACAGGTTGGTGTGAATCAAGCCGATGTTCGAGTAGAGTCTTTCAGTAAAGAAACCTGTTCTCGTCATCAGCGAATCATCCTGAATTATTTCGGCTGTAGCCCATTCAACAAAGCAGCGAGAATCATTACCGCCAGCGAGATTGCAGCTCTGATCCCCGTCCAGTACCGGCCTAAGCTGGTTCTGCTGGAAATCATCCAAACCCTGACACGCCAGAAAATCGAGATCCCCAGCTACAATGTGTTGGCTGGGTTGATCGTTACTGCCATCAATCGTCACCGACGCGAACTCAGTACAATTGTCGAGGCCGGTCTCAACAAAAAGCAACGTGCCGCACTCGATGCGTTGCTGGAAAAAGAACCCGACAACGGAACGGGCGAGGGTTGGCGCTATCGCCTCACGTTGCTTAAGCGACCTTTCCAATCCACCCGGCCGTTAAAAATCAGAGCCAATCTGGCCGACCTGAACACCCTGCAAACGCTCTACCTCGACCTGAAACCTATGGTGCAGTGCTTGGACTTGAGTTATGAATGTGCCCGCTATTATGCGTACTCGGTTATCAAGGCCCAGATTCCTCAGGTTTCACGCCGAGCTGAGCACGACCGTTTGCTGCATCTCATCGCCTTCGTTGCGTACCAGACCTTTAGGCTGAATGACACTCTGATCGATACACTATTGAGCGCCGTGCAGGCGGCAGTCAATAGTGCGGTAAAGGCCCAAAAGGAAGCTTATTTTCAGGAGCGCGAACAGCGCAGTCAGTCCCTCTCTGGGCTGGCCGATAAGTTGCGTCAAAGTGTCCGGGAAACTCTATCCTCGATCAGGCATATAGTGGCTGATGCACAGCTGCGCGACAGCCAGAAGGTCGCCTTGATTGATGCCGTCGTGAATACGGAAAATACCACTGAAAGTGTCGAAACACAAATTGATGAATTCAAGAAGAATGTGACGAAGATCCAGCAGGGGCAGGACTATTTCACCTTACTAGAGTCACACTCCCTCAAACTGCAACACCGCGTTGCCGACATCGTACGTCAGATACAGTTCGCGCCAAACTGCAGTCTTCCGACACTGTGGAAAGCGCTGCAGCATTATCAGCAGAAAGATGGCAACATCGACAAGAGCGCGCCTGTCGATTTTCTGTCCGATGAGCAACGCGCGGCACTGATCGCCACGGATGGCAAGTTCCGTGTCTCCTTGTACAAGGCATTGCTGTATGTCGGGATTGCCGATGCCATTAAGTCCGGCGCGTTAAATCTGGCACACTCGGGAAAATACCGTGCGCTTGACGAATACCTGATTCCGAAGGCGGATTGGGACGCCCACCGGGCCGAGTATATGCACCGGGCTCAACTCGAAGAGTTCGCCGATTGCAAGGCTACCTTAAAGGTGCTAGACCAAACACTCGATGCCGGGTACCAAGAAACCAATCAGAACCTCAAATCAGGTAAAAACCCGTATCTGACTGTTCGTGCCAACGGCACCTTCCATGTAAAAACGCCCAAGCAGGAGGAAGTAGAATGCATGTCACTGGGGACCTTCTTTCCGGAGCGGAAATATATCTCCATGCAGGAGATGCTGGCGACGGTAGATCAGACCACAAACTTCCTCGATGAATTCGAGCATTGGCAAGTCAAGTACCAGCGCGCCAAGCCAGCCAAAAAGCTTTTCCTGGCCGGTATTATCGGTTTTGGCTGCGATATTGGTCATCGCAAACTGGCCCAGATTTCCAAACAGATCGACGAAGGTGAACTGGACAACACGGTCAATTGGTATTTCTCACTTCAGAACGTACAGGATGCCAACGATCGCATCCTGAGGCTGATGGACCGGATGAACCTGCCGAACATCTACAGGCAAAAATCTGATGTGCTCCACACATCCAGTGACGGACAAAAATTCGAAGTGGCTGTGGATTCCCTCAATGCCAATTATTCGTTCAAGTACCTGGGCAAGGCCAAGGGCGTCAGCGTAATGACATTTATCGATATGCGCGATTTCATGTGGCATTCCACGGTGATCAGCTCCTCTGAAAAAGAGGCCGCCTACGTCATTGACGGGCTGATGCACAACGACGTGATCCGGAGCGACATCCATTCAACCGACACGCACGGGTACTCGGAAGTAATCTCTGGTGCGACCCACCTTTTGCATTTTGGGTTCGCACCGCGCATCAAGGGCCTTGGCCGCCAAAAACTCTACGCTTTCAAGCACCGCCGGCATTACCAGGAACAAGGGCACGTATTGCTACCCCACCACTGTATTCGCGAAGCCCTGATTGAGGATCAATGGGATGAGATTCTACGCTTTATCGCAACCATTCGGCTGAAAATCACCACAGCCTCCCAGCTCTTCAAACGCCTGAACTCCTACTCCAGGCAGCACCCGCTGTACCGGGCACTGAAGGAATTCGGGAAGATTACGAAGACCCTCTTCATTTTGAAATACTGTGACGATCTCCAACTCAGGCAGGCCATTGAAAAGCAACTCAACAAAGGAGAGGGAGCGAACAAGTTCTCCAAGGCCGTTTCTTTCGGCCACAGCCACGAGTTCATCCAGGGTGAGAAGGAGGATCAGGAGATCGCCGAGGCCTGTCGTCGGCTGATCAAGAATGCCATCGTGTGCTGGAATTATCTCTATCTCTCACGGGTACTTGCCGAGGAGAAGAGGGAAGAGCGCCGGGCTGCGCTGATCGAAGCCATTCGGAACGGGTCGGTCGCCACCTGGGCGCATTTTAACCTGCATGGGGAGTTCGATTTCTCGGATGAGCGGATGGTCGATTCGATGGGTTTGACAACTCCCAAAAATCCGGGTCTTGAATTAGGCTAAAATTGGGAGGTCAAAAATCCGCTAAAAACCGTGTTGCCGGCGGATTTATGCAAAATCCTATAGGACTTTTGTGTCGTTTGTTTAAACGCACCCAAAGTACTTTTTCGTCCAATTGAGGTTCAAAGACCATACTTTGCATTTTAAACCCGGTTTTGTGTTCCATTACTGCCCAAAC
>WTAT01000472.1 GCA_013139415.1 Desulforhopalus sp. | reverse complement strand
GTGGTGAAAGAAGCAAATAGAAAAGAATGAAGCATCACTAACCTTCAATTTTTTCTTTGACTTTCCCCGGAAAAACTCAAGGGGGTATTGAACTGAATGACAGGTTTTCTGGAGTACTCAGTTCAGTGCCCCCTTGAGGGGTAAGGCACTAAATTAACACGCTTAAATATACTTGGTATCTATCACAGCCCCAGATCAGAGAGACCAGGATGATCGTCTGGACGGCGACCGAGAGGCCAATGATATTTACGCTCACTCTCTTTAATCGGCAGGTCATTGATACTTGCGAAGCGGCGCATCATCAATCCGGCCTGATCAAATTCCCAATTTTCGTTTCCGTAAGAGCGGAACCAGGAACCGGCGTCATCATGCCACTCGTATGCAAAGCGAACCGCAATACGATTAGTATCCGCAATCCAAAGTTCTTTGATGAGTCTGTAATCCAGCTCTTTATTCCATTTACGTTGCAGGAACGGGACTATCTGTTCGCGACCGGAAAGGAATTCATTTCTGTTTCGCCAGAAGCTGTCGACAGTGTAGGCGAGGGATACGCGTTCAGGGTCGCGACTATTCCATGCGTCTTCGGCAAGTCTCACTTTGAGGGTTGCGGTTTCAATATTAAATGGTGGTTTTGGGGGCTTGGGAGGTTTTACTTGAGTTGTCATATTGGCCTTTGAAATATTGAAAGACGATAGGTTGATATCCGTTTCGGAGTAGCTACATTATGCATGCTCTCCACAACAGGCAAACTTTTAAATAGAGCAAGATTGTCGACCAGAGCCCCAGAACAAAGCGACGAACAAACATTTTTAAAATATGTCCGCAGCAGGTTTGGTCCGAGCATGCTCTGAACTTGCAAAACGCCAAACATGAGGCGATTGGAATCTGTCATTTACAAAACCCTTCTAATAGCCCTTGCTCTTTCCGTTCTTTGGTCGTCTGATAATTCGTTCCAGTTCGTATCAAAAAAGCAATCAAACGTTTCGGGATTGTCTTCAAGCAGAAGGTCTAACCAGGACATTGCATTAAAATCATCAGACATACTCGTTTCTTCTGCAACCCGAGCTGCTTCTCGTATTTGTTCTTTGAATGTTGCCACGCTGTTCTCCTTATCTGTTCCAATTTTGTTCGTTTGCGTCAAAGTGAGGTGTAGTAGAATAATTCGATAGAATTTATAACAGATATTCTTCTTATATTCGGTATATTTTTCCGGAGACAAAAAGATCCTTATCAGTAAAAAACAGCCTGTATCACAATAACATCTGATCTATGTCAGCTGACCCTTTATAATAGGAATTGCAAGAGTACGTTTATTTATCATCTTTTACAAAATATTCTTGCTCACCCAAGCAGCAGTAGTATTTTACAGAGAAGTCCCAGTTAGAAACAATTGATCCAAAAAAGAGGAGGCGTCATGTATATCCCAGCAGCAATTCAAGCCAAAGAAGATTATCAGGCCTGCATTCAATTCCATGGCCATACCTGCATGGGTGTGACTATAGGCTACCAGGCAGCAAAACTTGGGATGAAATTATTAGGAGAAATGCGTGCTGTCGATGAAGAGCTCATAGTAATTGTTGAAACTGACGCTTGCTGCTGCGATGCTATCCAGGTTCTAACTGGTTGCACTTTTGGTAAAGGAAACTTCTTTTATCTCGATTATGGCAAAATGGCCTTTACTTTTGCCAGTCGGACAACGGAGCAAGGGGTACGTCTGGTACTCAAGCCTGAAATCTTTCAGATCCCAGAGCGAGAAAAGGCATTAGCTGAAAAAATCGCAGCACACAACGTCTCTATTGCAGAACAAAAAGAATACGAAAAAATTTATGAAGCAAGGGGGGAGGAATTTTTTTCTCGCGGTCCCGAAGCCTTTTTTGATATCGAGCCAATCACTGACTTGAACCTGCCACCAAAAGCTCCGCGTGCGCCATCAATAGCGTGTGACATTTGCGGGGAAATGGTCATGAAAACCAAGTTGACAGAGAGAGGAGGACACTTGGTATGCAGAGGCTGCCAGGACTGATTTCATAATTAAATTCGACCAATACACCTTGTGCATGAGTGGCACATGCGCTATATTTAAAGTATGCATAAATATGCAGTTGAATTTTTCACAAGAGGTCCGGAATGAGCGAAACAGCACGGCGAGAGCCAATGCAGAGAAAACCAATTTTGATGCCACCCAGTATGATCAAACGAGTCGACAGTATAGCAAAAAGCAAGCATGTTTCTTTTGCCGAAGTTGTTAGAGAGGCAGTCAATGCTTTTGGTGATAAACCAGCAGCAGAGGATGAGGCCATACTCGAAGCTTTAGCGGAGACAATGATAAGAACAACTCATGATCTTATTGAAAAGATGGATACGATTGAAAAAAGGCTCAATGCCACCCATGCACTTTTGGAGGCTCAATAATGGGTATAAGTGAGAAGGTTATGGAAGCTCTCAGATCAGGGATACTGCTGAACGAAAGGGTAACGACCCTTATAGACAAAGTTGATCGTGTGGATCAAGATGTTCGTAAAATTAATGACAGGCTTATTCGGCTGGAAACAATGGTTGAAATTGCAGCAATGCGGCCTAAGCTTTCAGGTGATTCAAAATAATAATTCGATTCGGGAAAAACCTTCCAAGAAAATAAAAATCCTGGGAATTCTGTCCCCAGGATTGCACAAAAAGTGAGATTGTTCATAGATAATCTGACAATGATATTTCAAGAACAATCCCTATTCCTTTTCTTGCTTATCTTCCTTTTTTTGTTCAAAAATCTTAATTTCGCCGTCTTCTCCTGAAAACAGGCCTGGACCTGTTTTCAGTTCGTTATTTGATTCATAGGTGTAGGGTTCTCCCCCACATCCACAAAGGAAGAGGCAAACAACCAGGGTGCCTGCTTGTAAATACCGCATCAGTCTATTTTCTAAAACTTCAGACGTGCACCAGCCATAACGACATTAATATCATCGAAATCAGTGTCGTTCCTGTCCAGCTCGTGATTGCGGTAAGTCAAGTAGAACTCAGTACCCCAGTCAGCGATATCATGCACAGCGGTAACAGCCCAGGTTTTTCCCTTGTCGTCATCCTGTGCCAGGTTTTCTGCCTGCCCGTAATCAATAGAAAATGCCGTAGTCGCAGCAGAGTAGAATGATGTTTTGTAACCTATTTTTGCATACCAGTTTGTTGGATCGTCTCTGTCGGAATCTTTCAAATCACGAACACCGCCAGAGAT
>WTAT01000008.1 GCA_013139415.1 Desulforhopalus sp. | reverse complement strand
TGACGCCCTGGTGGAAATCACCCTGCCCAAAGATGCCAATATCCATGCGAAAGAGTATCAGCTCTATCTGCCCGATAAGGAATTGTTGCGCCGAAAGCTGGAGGAGTGGGGGGGATGAGGTTGAGGGGAAAAAGGAGGTGGGAAAATGAATACAAATCAAACACCACAGAGCTGGAAAGCTATTCCATTTCAATATGTATGCCAACTCAACCCTCCGATAGACTTGTCGAAATTTCAGGGATATCGGAAAACAATTCCATCAGGGGTTGATTGATATAGTAATTGTATCGTCCTATCTTCGATTTGACCAGAAAACCCTTCCCCGAAAGTTGTGCCAGATATTTGGTTGCGGTGAGCCGGGAGACCTGTAAATCATTATGTAAATACTCTATTTTGGTATATGGGTGTCGAAAGAGGTTATTGAGAAGATCCTGACTGTATATTTTGGGAAGTTCAAGTCGAATCCTGTTTTTATAATCCACCATGATCGTATTGATAGACTGAATAATCCAAATGGTCTGACGGGCTGTTGTCTCAACCCCATGTAGCATATACAAGATCCACGGTTCCCTGTCTCCAGAAGTATCAATCGTTCGAAGAAGTCGGTAATATTCGCTTTTGTTGCGAATTATGTACCGGCTGAAGTAGAGGATGGGTATATCAAGGAGGCCTTTGACAACGAGATACAGGATATTAATGATTCGCCCAGTGCGGCCATTTCCATCGTAAAAGGGATGGATTGATTCGAACTGATAGTGGACAACTGCTATTTTCACAAGTGGGTCCAGATCGGTAAGGGTATCATCATTTATGAACTGCTCAAGGTTGCCCAAAAGGTGAAGAATTTCATCATGGCTCTGGGGCGGCGTGTGGACTGTGGCACCAGTATGCTGGTTCCTTAGTGCCTTACTCCTGAAAGCCTGCCATTCTGTTCAATACCCCCTTGAGGGGTGCTCTTTTTAGTACCCCCTTGTGGGGTGTTAGTTCGGTACCTGGCAATTTGCGGATACCTGCAGTATTTTGTTCCAGTTCCTTATGGATTGCAAGGATATGGTTCATCGTGAGCAGTCGGTTTATTCGAACCTGCTCGAAGCCTTTCTGCAGTGCAGCCGCATAGTTGCCGACTTCTTTGGCGACAAGGCTTTTTATGTATTCGGCAAACAGCTCAGACTTATAGAGATCATCCTGAGTGGTGATAATATTTTCAATCTCCGAACTATCCTTTGCCTCCTGGAGGGTGAGGGTCGAGATCAGGATATTTTCGTTAGGTATGGCAGTCGCCATTCCTTTGAGTTCGGCAAGGTAACGATGAGCAGATGCAATTTTCTTAAGAACTGCCCGTGTTTCGATAATCTGGTCTACTGGCAATGGTTTGAGTGTCAATTTTATCCTGTTTCCTATACATGTAGTTGTTGGTATGTATACAAAATGCCACTTTTTTTTTATATATATGGCTAGTGATATGTATAAAAAAGTTAAAAATCTAAAGCGGCTCATTCAAAATGGAGCAGTTCAGAGTGCAAATTATACCTGCCGAGGAAAAACACATTGTTCCCAAATGACCTCATGTGAAGAAGCACGGTTTTATCTACGTAATTGTCCTGCAACAAAAATAGATGGAGATGGCAACGGTGTGCCGTGTGAAAAGCAATGGTGCGGCCAGTAGTAACAAATTGAACACTGTCGGTGGAAACGTGGCGGAGTTTATTATGCTCTTACTCTTAGTAGTTGAAAGGTCCTAACGGTATTTATGGCGGTAGAAGGTTTTGTTTTGAAGAAAATATTGTAATAACGGCTATGTGACGTCAATACTCTCTGGATACCTTCTCCATCAAATGACAATTTTGTTGACACAGAACCATTGCTTTAGACATATGCAAACATGCCTTTGTTTGTTAATGTAATTTCCTACTATTGTTGAAATTTAATATGGCGTTAACCCGTGAAAACCGAACAACAAACAAGACAAGACATAATCGATAAGCAGCTATTTCAAGCTGGGTGGAATGTTGCAGACACAACCCAGGTTATTGAGGAATTTGAGATTGATGTCGTGGGCGCTAGGGTTTCCAACAACATTACTTCAGATGTCGCAGCGCTCAGAACAATGGAGGCTGGACCAGATTCACCTTACAAAGGCCATCAGTACAGCGATTATGTTCTTCTTGGCCGAGACGGTAAACCAATAGCAGTTGTTGAAGCTAAAAAGACCTCCAAAGATGCCGCAAATGGAAGAGAGCAGGCAAAACAATACTGTTACAATATTCAAAAAGAAAAAGGTGGAGAACTGCCATTTTGTTTTTATACCAACGGCCTTGAGATCTATTTCTGGGATCTCGGTAACTACCCTCCTCGCAAAGTTGTTGGTTTCCCAACATTAGATGACCTTGAACGATTTCAATATATCCGCCGTAACAGAAAACAACTGACCCAGGAACTCATTAACGTTGATATTGCCGGTCGTGATTATCAGATACGTTCCATCCGCGCAGTTCTGGAAGGGATAGAACAAAAGCAACGAGATTTCCTGCTTGTCATGGCTACCGGCACCGGCAAAACCCGTACATGTATTGCCCTTACCGACGTTTTAATGCGAGCTGGCCATGCCGAACGCGTTTTATTTCTGGTCGACCGTATAGCTCTGCGTGAGCAAGCTCTTGCTGCCTTCAAAGAACATCTGCCCAATGAACCTCGTTGGCCAAAGGTGGGCGAGAAACTTATCGCCAAAGACAGGCGTATTTATGTTTCTACATATCCCACTATGCTCAATATTATTCGGAATGAAGATAACAGTTTATCCCCTCATTTCTTTGACCTCCTTGTTGTAGATGAAAGTCACCGCTCCATATACAACACGTACCAGGAGGTTCTCGATTATTTCAAGGCAATAAATCTCGGTCTTACAGCAACTCCCACAGATGTTATCGACCACAATACATTCGAGCTATTTACCTGTGAAGATGGCTTACCTACCTATGCCTACACCTTTGAAGAGGCAGTCAACAACACGCCACCATATCTCAGCAATTTTCAGGTAATGAAAATTCAGACCCAATTTCAGGCGAAAGGGATCTCTAAGCGAACAATCAGCCTGGAAGATCAAAAGCGACTCATCCTTGAAGGCAAAGATATCGAAGAGATCAATTTCGAGGGGAGTCAGCTGGAAAAGCAGGTCATCAACAGGGGCACCAATGCACTGATAGTAAAAGAGTTTATGGAGGAGTGCATAAAAGATGCAAATGGGGTTTTACCCGGCAAAACAATCTTCTTCTGCGCCTCAAAAGCACATGCCAGACGTCTAGAGGAGATCTTTGACACACTTTACCCGCAGTATCACGGTGAGCTGGTCAAGGTTCTCGTTTCCGATGATCCACGCGTCTATGGCAAAGGAGGCCTGCTTGACCAATTTACCAACAAGGATATGCCACGCATAGCCATAAGTGTCGATATGCTGGATACCGGTATTGATGTTCGTGAGATTGTTAATCTGGTATTTGCGAAACCTGTATACTCCTACACCAAATTCTGGCAAATGATAGGCCGTGGTACCCGTTTGCTTGAACCAGCAAAAATAAAGCCCTGGTGTACCAAGAAAGGTCTTTTCCTGATTTTAGATTGTTGGGATAACTTCGAATACTTCAAACTTGAACCCAAAGGCAAGGACCTTAAACCGCAACTTCCGCTCCCGGTCAGACTGGTAGGAATTCGTCTTGATAAAATTGAAAAGGCTTTGGCATTAGAACAACAGGAAGTAGCAACAAAGGAGATTGGAAAACTTCGCCACCAAATAAGTGAATTGCCCGCTACGTCAGTGGTAATTCTTGAATCTGCAACATCTCTTAATCAGGTTGCAGATGACAACTACTGGACCCATCTCACACCTCAGAAAATAGAGTTTTTACGCAGCCGGATCAAACCGTTATTTCGAACAGTATCACAGGTTGATTTTAAAGCTATGCGCTTTGAAAAGGATGTGCTGGAAATTTCCCTGGCACTTCTTAGTGATGAAAAGAAAAAGTATGACACGCTTAAAGATGGGCTGATTCAGCAAATTGGTGAACTGCCACTCTCCGTCAATCTTGTTGCGAGGAAAAAAGACCTCATCCTAAACGCCCAGAAAAGCCATTACTGGACAACCTGCACAGACGCGACCTTGGATGAGCTGGCGGAAAATTTAGGCCCTCTTATGAAATTTCGTGAACGATCAAACCCAGGAGAAGGACCTATACACCTCGATTTGACCGATAAGCTCTTCAATAAAGAGATGGTTGAGTTTGGGC
>WTAT01000512.1 GCA_013139415.1 Desulforhopalus sp. | reverse complement strand
GATATTTGGACTTCGCATGTGGGCAAAATCTAATATAGATATGTTGACTTTTGAGATTTGAGTAAGCTGTCGTTCTTTGCACCAAACCGACCTGTGCGGTCACAAAGATTCTCTGGAAACATCTTTTAACAAGTAGTTCACTAAAAACCGCATAACCCGCAAATCTGGGGTCATAAAAGGGGTCAGAGTAAGTTTAAATATTGCACAGTTTATTTTTACTCTGACCCCTTTTATGCTCGTGCTGCCCCACCAACATTCAATATACCTAAAAAAGCAATGGGCCCAATATCATCATTATTCATCGTTTCCCTCGAGTTCTTGAGCTAACAAGTGATTTAAGACCAATTTCATACGCTGCTTATGAATAACGTCACTATGATCCATAAAGGGATGAGAGAAATTTTCATCGTGAACGGTCTTTGCTCCCCGCCTCTGAGCAACTTCCCTTAATTCTGATGTCATAGACTCTCCTAGCACAGGATCTTTATCCCCTGTTATTACAAGCAGTTTACTGGCGTCTGGTGGAAGATTTACTAATGGATCAATTCGTTCCGGGCAACCGTGCGATGAAAGCAAACTTGGGCTTGAATCTATAACAGCTGCGTCATATTCAATGCCAAAACCAATAACATTCAAAATCACTGCCCCACCCAAAGAAATACCGTAAAGCAATTTTCTTTCGTACGACTCGTTAAGTACCGTAGCTATTTCCTTATAATCTTCAATAATTGCATTTATTCGTCTTTTCCCCTCAGAATTTCCATACCCCCTATAATCATATATATAAACATCATAATAATTCTCAGCGAATAGTCTTAAATGGCCAATTATCTGATCAGCAATCATGGCATTCCCTAATGCCATTAATACATATCCTTTGGGGGGGATTCTGTGGCCATGACCATCATTAGACACGTATTTATAGCCTCTGAGAGTCTTACCATCAGAAGTCTGGAATTTGCTTGGTTCGACAAATTCAAGGTGGGAAACTCTATTTTTATTTGGACCAGGCGCTGTAGAACTCCATAGCCAGAAGAGAAAAGGCTCTTTAATAACACCACACACAGTGTCTTCTCTATCATTCGCAGATGAGTCTATAGCGATTAAAAAACTCAGAAGAATTGCTATGAAATACTTACTCATCCATTCAATCCCTGATCGTTTATGGGCAACACTAACAAGTAATTCTGCGGTTTTCAGATATCCCGTCACAATGAGTGATATCCGTAAGTAAGGCGACATCTTATCACTACACGTTTAGCTGAAAATATCCATAAATACAATATCTTTTCTCTTGTCTGGAGTTTTTGGGGCCTGAAAAATAACTTTAAATTTAGTAAGTCCACATTTAACATATTACACAAATTTATCATAACCTGATAATCAGGTGACAGAAAGAAGATGCTTCCAGAATATCAATAATTGGGATTCGTTACAAAGAGTAGGATTGTAGCGTTAAATCTTATTCTCACTTAATGTGAGCCCAGACTGACCATTATTGCGAGTCCAGGCGCTCTTGATTGCGAGGCGCTAACCCGGATATTTCATTGATACAATGAAAAAGTGCGATACTGCGCCGGATTACACGAAGTCAGACCCAACATCAACATTCTGTCTGTTCAGCATTACTGGAACTCGGGTAAGCTGCAAAAACGCTCTTCCTGTGTAAAGATCTGAGTCCAAAAAAGTTGCGTCGCGAAATCCATATCGGATTGAATGTGGTCGAACTTTGGAATGGTGTGGAGAACTTTAGGGTACTTTGAAAAATTAGATTTCTCGGAGTCTCGCCAGCTCGCTTACCGAATTAATATTGAGGTATGGGAAATATTTTTCCACAGGCATATGACTGATATCGGAGTCTTCGCTTACCTTCGAGGATAAAATTTTAACCATAACGAAAGAACAGGGGACGAGGCGGTGTTGGCTACGGCTGATCCGGAAATGGTCCCGGTGGGGCCTGAGGTAAAAAGCCACCAGCGTGGCGCCGATTGTGTAGCCGGCTGCTTCAGAGAGCAATGGCTTCCGCATCCGCCGGATCAAGACAATACCCGCGAGCTGGCACCCCTCGCCTGTCCTCTATGCAGCGCCCAGCAGTCATTCTCTCATCGGCTGTCCGGCTCGCCAAAGGAACCCGTGTCCCTTCGGACCCCAGGGTTCTTGAAACCTGTCCCGACATGATTCCGAAAAGTGCTGTCAACACACAGATTATTCTGCTAAAAAAGATGAAAACCGTGGTCACGCGGGACGAACGTCCGCGGTGCCGCCAGCGGATACCTTGTCTGACAAAGAGTTAATGATGATTATACACACAGATACCAGCGGCTCTGTTGAGGGGCTGGCAGACTGCCTGCAAAAAACCACAGCCCGCCCCGAGGTCAAAAGGGCTGCTCATCCTGAGCTGTGACGGCAATGGATTTGCCGATCATTCCGACCAGGTCAACACCGTCCTCACCACTGCAGAGCTGCCACTTTTCGGCGGGATATTTCCCCGGATCGTCTCTGGCAACAAGCAGATGGACAGAGGCACCATTGTTGCCGGACTGACCCAGAACATTTCGGTCCACATCATCCCCGAACTGAGCAACAAAACCATTGACTACGAGAATGTGATCGATGATACGGTTCCGGAAAACGATGGATGCGGCCCGGACCTTGTTCGTGCTGGTGGACGGTTACGCTACCCGGATAAGCAGTCTGATTGAGGCCCTGTTCAATATATTCGGTCTTGAGTTGAACTTTATCGGCGGCGGTGCCTGATCCATAAATCCCGATGTTCTCGATATTGCACAAAAACCTTGTCTCCTCTCCAACGAGGGACTGCTCAGTGACAGCGCCCTGCTGGACATGCTGGACAATGAAAGCGGCATCGGGGTGTGTCATGGCTGGAAAAAAATTTACGGTCCCCTCAAGATAACCGAATCCCATGGGAACGTCCTGCTGTCCCTTGACTGGCGCCCGGCCTTCTCAGTCTACCGGGAGATTGTGGATCGATTTTCCGAAGAGCCTATAACCAACAGCAACTTTTTCAACATTGCCAAAGGGTTTCCCTTTGGCATCTCCCGGCTGGAGCAGGAAAAAATCGTCCGCGATCCCTTTGCCGTGGACGGCAATGCCATTACCTTTGGGGTGGATATGCCCACCGAAACCTTTGTCGACATCATGACCGGTGACCAAGCATCTCTGATTCGAGCTGCCGACCGTGCCTTTACTGGCGGACATAATGCCTATACAACGGTGACAGCGCCAAGAGAAACATCCTTTTCATGGACTGTATCTCCAGGGTTTTATTCCTGGGTGACAAACTGCAGGAGGAAATCGAAGCTGTTCAGGATGCATCGGCTCCCCTGATCGGCGCTTTCACCATCGGCGAAATCGCCAACAGCGGCAAGGACTTCCTTGAATTCTACAATAAGACATGCATCGTAGGGGTGCTGGAAGACTAATGGTCTCACCCGAAGAACATATTCAATTTCTGTATGAACTGGCCATGTCCACCGGGACAAGCCTGGACCTGAAAAAGATGCTGCGGCAAAGCGTCTCCACGATCCTTCGCAAGGTGAACTGTTCGGCGGGCAGTGTCCATCTTATCAGGCAGGAGGGAGAAAACACCTATTTCTTCGAACGGGTCTACTCCATCCCCAGGAATCCGGAACGGATCACCAAGTACCAGGTGGCCCTGGCCTCCATTCCTGAGAGGATGACCAGCATCGAACTGGCGGAGGCCAGGGAGGAGCTGCCCATTCATGGACAGATAGGCTATGGCCGTTTCTATCATATTGCCGAACTGCCGGGCATCGGAGCCCTCATCCTGCTGAAAAACGGCAAAGACATTGCACCTGCTGTCTTAAAGTCTCTTGCTCCGATGTTTGCACGGCTGGCAGATGCCATCATCGCCTGCCTGCAAAACGAGGAACTGCAGAGACACCGGGTCAACCTTGAGGAACTTGTGGCGGCAAAGTCACAGGAACTGTTGAAAAAATACCAGTTGCTTGAAATGGAAATCAGGGAGCGCAAACGGGCGGAAAAAGACAAGGAGGCCCTGATCGACGAACTGCAGGAGGCCCTGGCCAGTGTCAAGACCCTCAAGGGCATGCTGCCGATCTGCGCCAATTGCAAGAACATTCGCGACGATCGTGGCTATTGGAACGCCATTGAAGTCTACATCGGCAAACACTCGGATACTCTGTTCAGCCACTGTATCTGCCCTAAATGCGCCGAGGAATTGTATGGCAACGAGGAGTGGTTTAAAAAGAATCCACCCCGCCCCAATCCTCCTGAAGACCCCCCATACCGTGAGGCATCGCAGGCGCCATCGCGGAGGCAAAAAGAAATCCGGTAGTTGCCTGCCGGCCGATTATGCATTAAACTGCCTCTAGCATTGTCGGCAAACCTGAAAGGGTGAGTGACGACCACGCAGCATATGTATTCCCCTCTACGATCAATCGAGAGCGCTGGACTGCCCCCTGTGAGGCGGCGAGCAACCAAGCCGTTACCAACAGGCAGACAAGGCAGGTCAATTGTTGCCCGCCAGGGCACAATTCCCAAGTCCAACCGAACCCTCTTGCATAAGGAGACGTTATGAGCAAACGACCTGAACCGGCAACAAACGATGCCTATACCGCCATCTTTCAAGAGACCAGTGTCGAAGCCTTCAAAGACCGCATCCGTCATCACCTGGTCAGTTTCCAGGGACGGGACCCGCAACGGGCAGGAAATGAAGACGTGTACCGGGCCCTTTCCTACGCCCTGCGCGACGTGCTCATGGAAAAATGGATCCTCACCCAAAAAAACTACTATGCCGGCAAGAAAAAACGGGTCTACTACCTGTCCCTTGAATTCCTCGTGGGACGATCGCTGGGCAATGCCCTCATCAACACCGGACTGCTGGATGAGGTAAGCGAGGCGCTGCAACAGCTGGGCTACGACCTGGAAGCGCTCCGCGAGTGCGAGGAGGATGCGGCCCTGGGCAACGGCGGCCTGGGCAGACTCGCCTCCTGTTTCATGGACTCCATCGCCACCATGAAGATACCGGCCTACGGCTACGGCATCCGCTATGACTTTGGCCTGTTTCACCAAAAGATCGTTGATGGCTATCAGGTCGAATCGCCTGACAGTTGGCTGCGGCTCGGCTCCCCCTGGATGTACGAACGAACCTCCTTCATGTATCCGGTCCACTTTGGCGGCCATGTCACCTCGTCGATCGATGCCAGCGGCAACTACCGGGCCCATTGGGTGGATACCGAGGTGGTGATGGCCATGGCCTGCGACATGCTGGTACCCGGGTTCAACAACGACCATGTGATCAACATGCGCCTGTGGTGCGCCAAGGCCTCACGTGAACTGGACTTGAGCTTTTTCAATGCCGGCGACTATATCAGCGCCGTGGATCACAAGGTAAAGACAGAGACCATTTCCAAGGTCCTCTACCCCTCGGACGAGATCCGTGAAGGCCAGTATCTGCGGCTTAAACAGCAGTACTTCTTCGTTGCCGCCACCTTTCAGGATATATTGCGCCGCTACCGCAAAGACAATACGACTTTTGACGATTTTCCCAACCAGGTGGCCGTGCAACTCAACGATACCCATCCTGCCATCGCCATCCCCGAACTGATGCGCATCCTGCTCGACGAGGAGGGGCTAGGCTGGGAGCTGGCATGGAACATCTGCGTCAACACCTTTGCCTACACCAACCATACCCTGATGGCCGAGGCCCTGGAAACCTGGCCGGTGGACATGATCAGCCAGCTGCTGCCTCGGCATATGGAAATCATCTATGAGATCAACCGAAGGTTTCTGGAGGAGGTCGGCCGCCGCTACCCCGGCAACACCAGGAAGTTGCGGGACATGTCTATTATTGACGAACGGGGCGTCCGCAGGATACGTATGGCCAATCTCGCCATCATCGGCAGCCATTCGGTCAACGGAGTCGCCGCCCTGCATACCAAGTTGCTCAAAGAGCGTCTCTTCCGTGAATTCCACGAGATGTATCCGGGCAGGCTCAATGCCAAGACCAACGGCATCACCCCGAGGCGCTGGCTGCTCAAATGTAATCCCGGGCTGGCCAAGCTGATCGGCGAGCACATCGGCTATCAATGGGTCAGCGACCTTGATCAGCTCAGGGGGATTGAAGCCTATGCCGAGAATCCGGACTTTCGTGCGGCCTGGCAGGAGATCAAGCTCGAAAACAAAAAAAACCTTGCCGCCATCATTAAGAGCCAGTGCGGCACAGTCGTTAATCCCCTGTCCATGTTCGATATCCAGGTCAAGCGAATCCACGAATACAAGCGGCAGTTGCTCAATGTGCTCCATGTGATCGACCTCTATCAACGGATGATCACCACCGCCAATGCTGCGAATACGCCGAGGACGGTAATCTTTGCCGGCAAGGCCGCGCCTTCCTACCACCGCGCCAAGTTGATCATCAAGCTGATCAATTCCGTGGCAGCGGTGGTCAACAGCGATCCCAGGATAGACGACCGTCTCAAGGTTGCCTTTATCCCCAATTACAACGTGTCGCTGGCAGAATGTATCATCCCGGCCGCCGACCTGTCCCAGCAGATCTCCACTGCCGGCACCGAGGCTTCGGGTACGGGCAACATGAAACTTGCCCTCAACGGCGCCCTGACCATCGGCACCCTGGATGGCGCCAACATCGAAATTCGGGAGGAGGTGGGCAAGGAGAACATTTTCATATTCGGCATGAATACCGAAGAAGCGGAATTCGAGAAAAAATACAAGTCACGGACCCCCTACCGCATCTACGAAGAAAACCCGGTGGTACGCACCATCATCGATTCCATTGCCAGCGGCCTCTTCAGCAACGGTGACACCGAACTGTTCCGGCCGCTGGTCAACGACCTGCTCAACGAAAATGACCCCTACCTGCTGTTGCTTGATCTGGAATCGTACCTGGACTGCCAGAAGATCGTTGATGCCAACTACCAGGATCAGTTGAGCTGGACCACCAAATCAATTCGTAACGTTGCCCATATGGGGAAGTTCTCCAGCGACCGGACCATAAGAGAGTATGCCGAGGAGATATGGGGGGTGGCAGTGGAAAGCTGAGCCGATTGCACCTCCATTACGGCCGCAAGTCCGCAGAGAATGCCTGGGCTAGGAGGTTGTCCGAGAATGCCCTTTCGGAGTCTACGCTTACCTGCCCAAACTCTTCGTTATTTCCAGAAAACAATGCTCGTAATATCAAACATATGACTGTGCTTATTTTCTGAAAATGCCTCGGTTTTAGATAAAATGCCTATTCTCGGACAACCTCCTATAGTCTGGAAAAAAAGGCGGCGCGGTCTACCGGCAGAGAAAGTGGTCGCAATAGTGCCGCAGTTCGGCAATGGATTCCTTGATATCTTCCAGGGCCAGATGGCGGTTGGCCTTGGTGAAGCTGTCGGCGATGTCCGGGGCCCAGCGTTTGGCGAGTTCCTTGAGGGTGCTGACATCTAGGTTGCGGTAATGAAAATAGCCCTCCAACTCCGGCATGAGGCGGGCAAGAAAACGCCTATCGTGGCCTATAGAGTTGCCGCAGGAAGGCCAGGGTCTCTGCCTCCACATCCGTATAGGCATGGCTGGTTGAACGTACCCGTTCGATCAGGCCGGAGCTGGCATGCTGGGTTGTATTCCACTCATCCATCCGGCTGAGCACTTCCTCGGGCTGAAATACAACGAGATTTGGCCCCCCGTCCTCTCAAGGTGTCAGGAACAGCGCGGCCGGCTGCTTTCGGAAAAGCGCCGTCTGTCTACGGGTTCATGTCAGGTCAAAGGGCTGCCCTGTTGCCATCAATACGCTAGACCAGAGCCGCCCTGCGGGATCCACCTTTTTGCGACACTGTACCGCCAGGATGGGCACATGGGTAAAGCGGTTATTCCAGTGCCCGACCAGCATATTGGTGAAGCCTGCCATGCCGGCATGCACCGCATAATGACCAAGCTGCAGGCAGAAGGCGGAATCATAGGCTGAGGCTGGTGTGGAGCGGATCATGTAGCTGGGGTCGATGTATTTTAGGGTCAAGTCCATGTTGATTGCCTTGAAATGCGCCTTGATTTCATCGCGCAGCACCAGACCGATATCCCCCAGCTTGCGATTCCCGGAGGCATCCACCCCCAGGTCATCGCTAAACAGGTTCTGGCCGGCGCCCTCGCCCACCACGATAACGGCATGACCACGCTGGCGCAGCCGTTTCTCAAGGGCCCTGAGCAGGGCCTCCAGAGTAAATTCCACCTCCGGGATCAAGCAGAAATTGACCTCGGAGTTGGCAAGGGCCGCCGAGGCGGCGATAAAGCCGGACTCCCTGCCCATCAGCTTGACCAGCCCCACCCCGTTACGGGCCCCCACCGCCTCGACATGGGCGGTATAGGTGGAGTGACGGGATTCAGAAACCGCGGTTTCGTAGCCAAAGGAGAGGTCCACATGGCAGATGTCGTTGTCTATGGTCTTGGGAATGGCGATGATGGCAATCTTGAGCCCGCGCCGCTTCACTTCATCGGCAATGGCTGCAGCGCCTCGCAGGGTACCGTCACCGCCGATGGTAAAGAGGATGCCGATGTCCAGGTGCACCAGGGTATCGACCATGGTGGAAATATCCTGTGGTCCCCGGGAAGACCCCAGCAAGCTGCCGCCCTGCTGATGGATAGGTTCGACCAGTTCCGGGGTCAGTTCGAGGGGGGTATGGTAATAGGCGGGATTCAGTCCCTCAAATCCGTACCGGAACCCGTGCACCTTCCTGACGCCGTAATGATAGTGCAGGCTTAACACCAGGGCTCGAACCACGTCATTGAGCCCCGGACATAACCCCCCGCAGGTGACGATGCCGCAAGAAAGGGTACTGGGATCAAAAAATATCTTTTCCCTGGGACCGGCCATGTCGAAGGCTGGCGGCAGCTGCCCGCTGTCAAGCAACGGTTTGATCTCCTCAAGCATGCCATGGTAGAGAACGGCATCCCTGTCGGTGGTGAAACAGATGCCCTGCATGGGGTTATCGTGGAGGCACTCGCCAAGCCTGTTTACCCTAAAATCATCGGGATTCATTGCCTATCTCCTTGCAGTCGATTGCCCGGCCATTGGCCCGGGTCTGATGTATTACGAAAATCAAGCCTATTCGGTTTTCAGTCGATCAAGGCCGGACATGAATCGACAGCATACGGTCAATCATTCGGGGGCCACGCCTACGCTTATCTTATTGATAGTATTATCACTTCCCGCCGGCCTGTACAGCCGGTCCCTCTATTTTACTGCAGAATAGTCAATAATTGATTACAAATAATACAGCTGGAACACTGAGAGGAAAAAAATACCTGTACTTCTCGTTCAGCAGGCTGAGTGAACCACCCCGGACCTGGAGCATCCATGGGCAAAACATCCCAAAAAAA
>WTAT01000091.1 GCA_013139415.1 Desulforhopalus sp. | reverse complement strand
CCTAAAAATGATCAATAATAGGTTGTCGTGCTAACCGAAAACTGACCACCCCCAAGCAACCTTCTGTTATGATATTTTTCAAAAAATCATATAGGGAGGGAAGGAGTTGCTTACAGTGGATCAATATGAACTCATCCGCACTGCATACAGGAAATACGGAAAGAATATTAGCGAACTATCCCGTATGACGGGGCATAGCCGCAATACTATTAAAAAGGCCATACGAGGAGAAGCGTGGAACTATAAAGAGCGTAGGAAGCAGCCATTTCCAGTTTTAGATCCGTATCTTAAAACTATAGACAGATGGCTTGAGGCAGATAAAGAGCAGACGAAGAAGCAGCGGCATACTGCCCGGCGTATTTACAATCGACTGGTATCTGAATGTGGTTTTACAGGAGGAGAGTCAACAGTTCGCCGCTATGTTCGTTTTTCCAAGATCAAGCTTGGTTTAGACAGTCCTGGCGCTTTTGTTCCGTGTGACCCTGCAATCGGCCAGGAAGGTGAGGTTGACTGGGGCACTGCTCATGCGATAATTAATGGCGAAAAAGTGCTGCTGAAGTTTTTTTGTATGCGGTCAAAGTATTCAGGTAAGCATTTTGTGCGCATGTATCCCTGTGAACGTCAGCAAGCGTTTTTCGATGCCCATATCCATGCATTCAGTTTTTTTGGTGGTGTATTTCCAGTGTTGATTTATGACAACCTAACCACTGCTGTAAGGAAGGTGCTGCAAGGCAAACAGCGGCAGGAGCAGGAATCATATAGTAAGTTCAGGGCATATTACAGCTTTGAATCCCGTTTCTGCACTCCTGGTCAGGGTCATGAAAAAGGTGGTGTTGAAGGCATGGTTGGTTTCGTGCGACGAAATTACATGGTTCCTGTGCCTGAAGCAGCAAGTTTGGAAGAGCTCAACGACAAGCTACTCGATAATTGTCGTCTTTACGGCAGCCATATCATCTCCGGCAGGGAACAGAGCGTAGATGTGCTTTTTGAGCAGGAAAAACAGCATCTTCTATCTCTGCCATTGACTCCGTTCAGCAATATTCATGTACATGCCGGCAAAGCAGACAAATACTCAACAGTGATTGTGGATAAGAACCGCTATTCCGTACCAAGTCGTTATGCAAGCTATCCCGTCAAGGTGCAACTTATGGTCGATCGGGTGGATATTTATTTTAGTGGCAAAAAGATAGCCAGTCATGCTCGACTTTTTAATAACAATAAATGGAGTCTCCATCCTGATCATTACCTTGAACTGATCCAGCAACGTCCGGGGGCTTTTGATTCTGCACGCCCAATTTTGCAGTGGAGTAAACAATGGCCGGAATGTCTTCATAAGCTTCTCGAGCGATTTCGAACAAGTTTGGGTGTGACAGGGGGAACCAAGGACTTTTTAAATGTACTCATGCTGTACCGTGATTATGATGCTGACGAGGTTGAAAGTGCAGTGTCACTGGCTTTGGAGCAGGGCATCAGTAACAGTGGAGGAGTTAGACATATCCTGATTTACACCAATGCCCCTGCCTGCATTATCCCTCAAGTAACGGGCTGGGAAAGCAGTAAGACACCGGATTTATCTAAATATGACCAGTTAGGAGGAATACACTGATGCAGGGTGCTACCTTCGTCCTTCAGGAAAATTTGAAGCAGTTAAAGCTCTCCACCATGCGTAGAGAATTGGACACCACTATCCGCCAGGCCCGTGAAATAGGCAGTGATTATGCGGATTTTCTCATGGAGCTGACCGCAGCCGAACTTCATGTTCGAAGTGAAAACAGGTTGAAACGGCGAATGCGTGAGGCGAAGTTCCCGTTAATCAAAACCCTGGAAAGTTTTGATTCCAAAGCTGCCGTTGATCTTGATCTACGGTTACTGCGTGAAATGGCTACTGGTGATTATATCAAAAAGCATAGAAATATCATTTTTATGGGCCGTAGCGGAACAGGAAAAAGTCATTTGGCCACAGCGCTCGGTATTGAGGCATGCAGGCAAAATATCCGTACCCGATTTGTCAGTTGCTACGGTCTGGTCAATGAGCTTATAGAGGCCCGTGAAGAGCATATCCTGCAACGTCTGCTGGCCCGTTATTGTCGTTATGAATTACTGATTCTTGATGAACTGGGCTACATTCCTTTCAGCAAAGAAGGCGCTGAGCTCCTTTTCCAGATCCTGGCCGAACGCCATGAAAAAGGCTCGGTGATCATAACAACGAACCTGGGTTTTGCAGATTGGTCACAAGTTTTTGGTGACCCGATAATGACAGGTGCTCTATTGGATCGTTTGACTCATAGAGCACATATTATCCCATGTGACTGGGAAAGCTATCGTCTAAAACAGAGTTTGGCTGACAAAAAAGCAGAGGGAAAATAAAAGAGGCCCCCAGGTTCTCAGCACCACCTGTCGCCCATGGGCGACAGGTGGTGCTGAGAACCTGGGCAAAAAACAGCGCTGAGGAAATCCCCCCTTAGTAATATTATGAAAAGAAACGGTGGTCAAAATTCGGTTATCACAAGTGGTCAATTTTAGGTTGTCATTTCTAATAGGTATAATGGGTACGCAACAAAGCCAGCTAAGTACCAAAAGTTCTGGCGATTGTTTCTCTTATGTTGTTCTTCTGGAGACAATGTCCAAAACTCTTTGTTGGCCTTATCTCGCTCCCATTCTTTTTTGGTAAGTCCATGCGGTATCTTTTCTGG
>WTAT01000310.1 GCA_013139415.1 Desulforhopalus sp. | reverse complement strand
ATGCTCTCAAGTATAGTTTTTGCCATAATGATAACCTCTGGGATGAAAAAAATATTTAATTACGTATGAAACTCAGCTGCTTTTTTTGTCATTCCCGCGTAGGCGGGAGCTAAGCGCAGACTTCGATCCAGTGCTCCTGCTAGTAACTGGATCCCCGCCTGCGCGGGGATGACAACAGGCGAGATTTATTAATACCCCTTAAGGGACTATTTAGAGTTGGAGTAAATAAGCTCCGGTCGTTTCAACAGCACCTTTGTGCTCGTGGCCACGCTTTCGGTAAGCCAGATATTTCCGCCAATAATCGATCCTTCGCCAATAATTGTTTCGCCGCCAAGAATAGTGGTATTGGCGTAGATAATAACGTTGTCTTCGATGGTCGGGTGCCGTTTTTTATTGCGCATTTTTTCACCTGCATCGCGGGGAAGGGAGAGAGCTCCTAGCGTAACCCCTTGATAAATACGTACATTTTTTCCGATAATGGTGGTTTCGCCTATAACCACGCCAGTGCCATGATCGATGAAAAAGTCTGAACCTATAGTTGCTCCCGGATGGATATCAATGCCGGTTTGGCTATGGGCATACTCGGTCATAATCCGGGGGATGATCGGTACCTTCTGCAGGTACAATTCATGGGCCAGCCGAAAAATGAATGTAGTCAGGAGTCCGGGGTAACAGAAGATGACCTCATCGGGGCTTTTGGTTGCCGGGTCTCCTCTTAGTGCAGCGCGGATGTCGGTTGCCAGGATTGCGGCAACCCCGGGCAGTGATTCAATGAAGGTCAAGGCTATTCTATGGCTCTGTTCCTCGCAATTGGTACAGGGCCGATCATTTCGCCGGCAGTCATGGCGGATGGCCATGGTGATTTGCTCAGATACCTTGTCGTAGAGGTCGGTGGTCTTCTTGCCGATATAGTACTCAAGGTTGGAAGCATGCAGTTTTGTATGGGAGAAGAACCCTGGAAACAGGATCCGTCGGGTCTGCTCGACAATTTCGATGATTTTTTCCTGGGAGGGAATGGATACTGGGCTGATGTGTTCATAACATTCTTTGGTGCTCCAGGATGATAACAGCTCTGTCACTATCTTGGGAACCTTATCATGTTGACTGCAATTGGTGACCTCAATGTGGTCACAGAGTGCAGAAATTGATTTCGTGTCGATCAACGATTTTTTTTTCATTGACATGATTGATAATGCACGGTTGAGGTTTTAGTGCCTTACTCCAGATTTCCTGTCACTCTTTTTCGTACCCCCTTGAGGGGTGTAAAAAACAAGAAATCTGGAGAGTGTATTGAAATTGGAAACTTAAAGTGACCACCAAGGCACTTACACCCCTCAAGGGGGTATTGAAAAGAATCCCGGCTTATTTTCCCGTTTACCGGGGTTATCTCGGTTAGCGGTTGTTCAGTTCCTGATTTTTTCGATAATGTAAATTCCGTACGTGGCACGGATATCGGTAAAATAACGGATAATAGATCCCTCACTGTTGGCCGGGTTGGTACTGATGGTGATTTCTTCTAGAATATTATAACCAACATCGCGGGAGAATTTTCGAAAATCTTTCAAGGTGATGACCCGGATATTAGGTGAGTCATACCACGAATAGGGCAGCTGGTCGCTTTTAGGGGCAACTCCTTTGTATAACAGCTGCAGGCGAATAGAGTAGTGGCTGAAATTCGGGAAACTGACGATCACTTTTCGGCCGATTCTGGCCAGAGAATACAGGAGCCGGGCCGGTTCGAACACCTGTTGCAGCGTCTGGCTGAGGATGACATAGTCAAAACTACAGTCGGGGTAGTCTTCGACCTCTTCATTCAGGTCTCCCTGCAGGACGCTGAGCCCTCGGCTAATGCAGTGCGCTGCCTTCTGTTTGTCCTGTTCCACTCCGGTGCCGATGACATTCTTGCTGGCCGCAAGCCAGGCCAGAAGGTCCCCATTGCCGCAGCCAAGATCCAGAACCCGGCTACCGGGATCGATCATAGACGCGATGATGCGCAGATCAAAACGGATGTTTTCTGAATCAGGTGATACCATCGAGAAATCCCCCGATCAGTGTGGTGAACCTTTGGTCCTCGATGAGAAATGCATCATGGCCGCAATCCGCTTCAATTTCACAAAAACTGACATCTTGTCCGCAACATTTGAGAGCCTGTACCAGTTCTTTCGCCTGATACGTCGGGTAGAGCCAGTCTGAGCTGTATGAAATCACAAGGTATTTTATCTCGTTTTGTGCGGTTCCGTTGATGAGATTGGGCTTACGAATTTGCTCGACAGCATCAAAATAATCCGAAGCCTTGGTGATGTAGAGCACGGAATTGGCATCGAACCGGGTGACGAATTTGGAACCCTGATGATGCAGATAGCTCTCAACCTGAAAATCGCCGTCGAAACCGAAGGAAAAATGGGCTTTGTCCTGCAGTTTTCGGCCAAATTTTCTGCGCATGGCCTCGTCCGAGAGGTAGGTGACGTGGCCGACCATCCGGGCAACTGCAAGTCCCATGTCGGGCTTTTTCCCACCGTAATAATTTCCATGCTTCCAGTTGGGATCGGCCATGATCGACTGCCGGGCAATCTCGTTAAAGGCAATAGCCAGGGCAGAATGACGCATGGTGGTGGCAATTGGTACTGCGGCTCGCACCATTTCCGGAAATCGAACGCACCACTCAAGTACCTGCATCCCGCCAACTGAACCGCCAATGACTGCGAGCAAGCGGGAAATGCCAAGGTGATCAAGCAGGGCTTTCTGGGTCACCACCATGTCGCCAATGGTCATCATGGGAAAATCAAGACCATAGGGTTTGGAGGTTTCCGGATTGATGGAACTGGGACCCGTTGAACCCATGCAGCTTCCCAGGATGTTAGCGCAGATCACGAAATATTTATCGGTGTCTATTCCTTTGCCGGGGCCGACTATAAAGTCCCACCATCCCGGTTTGTCTCCCTCCCTGTCTGTTGCGTAAAAGCCTGCTGCGTGGGAGTCACCGGAAAAAGCGTGGGCGAGCAGGATGCAATTATTCTTTTGCTCGTTGAGTCTACCGTATGTTTCATAGGCGATGGTTACCGGGCCAAGGCTGGCCCCGCTCTCCAAAACCAGTTTCTCGGGTGGTTTGGCAAAAGTATAATACTTCTTCTCAACTATCCCGACGGAAGAATCCTGGCTGGTTGTTGTCTCACTCATTGTTTGTTGATTGCTTGTTGATTGATTGCTTGTTGATTGCTTGTTGTATAGGCGGGGGCAGCAGGGAAACTTCCCTCTGCCACCTGTTTAGCTAAGCTGCCGCACATGCCAGTGCCTGTTTAATATCCGCTATTATGTCATCGACATGCTCAATGCCGATGGAGAGACGAATCAGCCCTTCATCAATATCGCACTCTTT
>WTAT01000087.1 GCA_013139415.1 Desulforhopalus sp. | reverse complement strand
ACCGAATTGATAGATATAGTTTAAAGGGGTTAAAGATGACCTTTTAACGCAATCCTTGGTATTGCTTGTACTTCTCTCCGAGAATTTGAGGAAGTTGCAAGAGATTTTCTGTGATAGCTTTTTTGTTGGCTCTTTTTCCTTGCGCAATCTCGTTGACAGCAAGTGGTGTAGATTCTCATCAAACAATCCATTAAAAGTCTCAACAATCACTACCAGGCTGCAAATAAAAAGATGGTCGGAAGGATTTCTCCTTCCGACCGGTTGAAACCGTAGACAGCAGTCTACCGCACCGAGTTATCCCTTGGCACCGGAGTCCCCTCGCAGACGCCTCCGTTTCACTCGGATTCGTTGAACCATTCCGCGTCGTAGAGTGTCTCTGCGGTAATGGTTTTCTCTTGCCGATAGTAGGCCTCTTCCAAGGCCATTGTGGCGATATTCATTATATTCCGTCGATTTCCCCTGGCATGGGCTGCAAGGATGTCAATAGCCTCATCTGCAAAAAGATCAGGAGGTGCTTCGCCATTTTCGAGTCGGTTTTTAATAAAGAGCCGGGTATCCTGTTCATTCATAGGCTGAAGTTTCATGATGGTTGTCAGACGTGCCCGGATAGGGAGTAGTGCATAGAGTTCGAGTTTTTTCATCAGGACTTCGTCGCCAACCAAGATCAAAGAAGCTGCCACAGCCTGTTTTGCTGTCTGGAACAGGAGTGAGCAGAGATCCCATAGAGAGTCATTTTCGACCAGTTGCGCATCATCGATAACAATGACTGGATGACGGGGATTGGCCCCACCTGCCATAGCTTCTAAGTGCTGCTGAACCCGTGTGATCAGTGGCAGCCCCCTGCCTTTGGTTTCTACCCCGAGGGTTTCTGCCAGGATCCTGGTAAGACCATTTCTTGGATGTCCGGCATAGGGGATCAGCACTGGTCGATAGCTGTTTTTGTCGAGATCGGTGATCAGGGTATGGACCAGAGTTGTTTTACCGGAGCCCGACGGTCCGCACAGGGCCATGCTCTTGCCCGTATGCAGGAGGCGTTTGATGGTTTGCAGCTGTTTGTTGTCTCGTTGTGGTATCCACAACCGACGCTGTAGATAAGTGTCGGCAAAGGGGTGGTATTTCCAGCCGAAGAAATCGTTTATCGGCAGTTGTTCAGATGTGCTGTTGTTGTGCAACATGTATTACCTCCGGGTAGTTTGCGCGTTGTGGTGAAGATCAACCGGCTTAGCTGGTTTTATGTCCGGTCCATACCAGACAAGATCAAGTTCCCATGGCATGAACCAGACATCCAGGCGTTCTCCGGGGAGCGCGTCCAACACTTCATAACTGCGTTTTTTGAAACGGATGGTATTGTTCAAATAGACACGGCAGCGGCGTTTCATGCGAAAGAGCGGTTCGATATCCACAGCTTCCGGTAGTGTTCTGCAACAACTGGGACTGCTGAGTCTCTTCTGCAGAGGGGTGACGCTCAGCGAACTGTGGATACGCTTATGATAGAGGGAGAGCCACTTCTTGAAAGCTTCGTTGAGGCCATCGAGGGTATGGGCAGGTGGCTTGTCTCCCTCGAGAAAGCCATCCCGGACCGTTCGAAAGTACCGTTCCACTTTGCCCCGGCCACGGGGTTTTCCCGGTGGAGTATGGATGAGGTGAATGCCGAGACCTGCACAGACGAACTTGAGATGTCGGCTGGCATAGCAGGCGCCATTGTCAGTATAGAAACGCATGGGAATGCCATGTTGTCGAACAGCAATCATCAATTCCTTCATCAATACCTCGGTGTCTTCGGCGAGGTAAAAACCTGCTCGCACCACATAGCGGCTGGCGTCATCGATGATTGCATGCAGGTAAGTTTTTCGTCTTTTGCCTTTAACCCTGATCTTGGGTCCGTGGAGGAAATCCGCCATCCACAGCTGGCCGAAGTCCTGATAGGCGAAGGGTCTTGCCGGCGTGTGGTTGACGAGATGGGGATCACGGTGCAACCCCATGGTCCCGGCAAAGCGATAGAGGGTTGCACGGGAAGGATTGGCCATATTCCAGGATTCTTCGTCAATCAGTTGGTCAAGCATTCGCGCCAGGGTCCATCTTGGGTGCTCCCTGCGCAGTTCAGCAAGACGATCTGCCAGTTGTTCCGGCACCGAGCTGTGGGTGCCCCTGTTCTGTTTAGGTAAATCGCCCAGAGCAGGCAGGCCGCCGAGACGGTAACGATACAGCCATTTTCTGAGGGTCTCATGGGAGAAGGAAACACTTCTTCCGTCAGGCTTGCGAAAGGGTCGGGCTGCAAGCTGCAGGAGATCCTGTTCAAGGGTTCCATCCTCTTCATTTCGATGAAGAAGACGGCTGATGATGCCGTAGCGCCAGACGGCAAGGTCTGTTGTGTCAGATGTTGTCATGTTCACCTCCAGGGTAAGGGTTAAAATCCCCCGGATGGAAACATATCTTACTGAAAACAGGTAGGTATGTATTGTGTTGGTGACAGATTTAACCACCTGCACGGGTAGAAGGTATGCGAAATATCCCGGTTGAAATCCGGCCAGAGTTCAGCTTGATTTGCCTCGGGATCCGGTCCCCAGTCAGCAATTGGTTCTTCGCGGTTGAACCAGGAAATGAACCGACGGCAAAAGCCTCTGAGTCTTTTGACTACCCCTCGGGTCACGTTTAGCCGCCTGGCTGTATCCGCCTGACTCCTGTTTTGCGCGTAACAGAGGGAATGGCAGAGGAATAGAGTCCTATAAAAATGGCGGATAATCGGCAGGAAGGGATAAGGCAAAACGGAAAAGGTCTTCCATGGACACTGGGGCGACTTACAAAGATAGCGTTGTATGGCAACCTGACCAATTTTCTCCGGGTGGGCTCTTAGGTATGTACCGTTACGGATGATCAAGGTTGTTGCACAGTGAGGACAACGAATGGGATGTTCTGGCTTGTTGTTTTGGCCAAATTCAAATAAGCTGGACATGATAAGAGGGTTTGGGGTTGTGGGGTGATAATATTCGGGAAAATACTATCTATACCACATCCCCCCCTCTTATCCCCCCCAAAGGGGGGTAGGAGGAAGCCCAGGCATAGCGCGGTTCCTGCAGCCCACAATCCCGACCGGGTAAGGATTACTTCTTTTCTCATTAATGGTGGTAAACGTTTTCTCGCGGCTGGTAGTCGTTTGTGAGAATTATGGGCGTTTTTCAGGTCGTCTGAAGTGAGAATCTACACCCCCCCCTCTACACCATCAGTCAACTTCTCGGTCACGCCTCAATAGAAACCACCACAATCTATCTCCACATCGTTCCGGCCAGGTTTGCCGATCTTAAAAGTCCTCTTAATTTCCTCGAACCGGAAAAGGAGGGCAGCGATGCAAAAAGATAAAAAA
>WTAT01000533.1 GCA_013139415.1 Desulforhopalus sp. | reverse complement strand
TTTTACCAGAACACGTTCTGCGCCGACGTATGTGTCTGCTCCATTGGGTCCATTATTGCCTTTCTTTTTACCTTTTGTTTTTTTGTCTCCGTCGTCTTTTGGATTTTTCCCGGTGTTCTGTTCTTTGTGTATTTTCGGCAAGCCTGCCATGATCCAATAATTATGTTTTGGTAGAATCGGTATCTTTCACACAACCAAAGGAGGATAACCGATGAAACAACCAGCCGTATCTTTACCCCCAACGATTACTGACGTTCAATACAGATTTTCTGAATGGCGTAAGAACAAAAAGCACAGAGAGCGTATCCCTGAGAATCTTTGGGTAGCAGCCGTGATGCTGAGCCAAGACAATACCCTTCATAAAATATCAAGAACCTTGGGCCTGAGTTACACAGATCTCAAGAAACGAGTTGCATCCTCTAAAACATTGCATTCCTGCAGTGCCGATTCTTCACAAGATTTTATTCCGATAGATATAGCTCCTCTGCATACTGCAGAATGCATCATCGAGATGGAACACCGTAATGGCAACAAAATGAGGATGCATTTCAAGGGCAAGGCTGATCTCGAACTTCAGTCATTTGCAGAATCGTTCTGGAGGGGAAGAGTATGATTCAGATAACACCTCACATGCGAATAATGCTGGCAGTTGAACCGGCAGACTTCCGGAAAGGCATTGATGGACTGGCAGGGATTTGTCGGAGAGTGCTGCATGCAGATCCTTTTGGTGGTTCTGTCTTTATTTTCCGTAACAGGAAGGGCACTTCAATTAAGATACTGATCTATGATGGCCAAGGTTTCTGGCTGTGCCAAAAGCGGCTATCCAAGGGTCGCTTTCGTTGGTGGCCTGATAAAGTTGATCAGACGACGAAGTCGTTGGCAGCCCATGAGTTGCAGTTGCTGTTATGGAATGGCAACCCATGTGCATCGCAAGTTGGCGAGATGTGGAAAAAGATTGAGGCGGCACCATTTTTTAAGGGACACACATAAATAAATATGGTACATATCTCTTCAATAAAAAATGTAATGAGGGATATATGCGTTATTGTGGACGAGACTTCACCAACGAAGAACTCACCTGGATTCGGCAGTTAATCGCGGACCGGCCTGAGGTCAGCCGAAAAGATATTTCAGTTCTATTTTGCCAAAAAGCAAATTGGCTCAAGCCTGATGGCGGCCTGAAAGATATGAGTTGTCGCGTTGCCCTGTTGAAGATAGAAAAAGATGGTCACCTGACTCTTCCACCCCCCAAGAAAAAACATACCAAGCCATACAAAAAGATGCGCTCCCTCTGGGCAATGGAGCAACCTGAAATCAAGAAGAAAGCAGGAGAATTCAATTTGGTTTTGGAGGTGGTTGACAGCCGGAGCAGTGCGCTCTGGAATGAGTTCATTGATCGCTACCATTACCTGGGGTACAAAACGTTGCCAGGTGCACAGTTGAGGTATTTTGTTAAATCAGAGGAGCAGATTCTTGCCCTTCTGGGCTTTGGGGCGGCAGCCTGGACAACAGCACCTCGTGATACCTATATCGGCTGGGACAAACCAACAAGGGAAAAGAACCTCCATCTGATTGTTAATAATGCCAGGTTTTTGATCCTGCCATGGGTCCATTCAAAGAACCTGGGGTCAAAGATATTATCGCTTGCGAGCAAACGAATCTGTTTAGATTGGGAACAGCGGTATAACTATCGACCGATATTGCTGGAAACATTTGTTGAAAAACAACGTTTTCAGGGCACCTGTTACAAGGCAGCGAATTGGGTCGGAGTTGGAGACACTCGTGGCAAAGGGAAATTGGGAACCAGGGACGGCGAAGTGCCTGTAAAAAGTGTTTGGCTCTATCCTCTTTGTGCAGACTTTCGTGAACAATTATCAGAATCCGCACAATGAAGGCGAAAAGAATAGAAATCAGTAATGAGGAGGCGGAAGCACTTCTTGAGCGAATAAAAGACAGTACATTGGCTCAGGACGATTATGAGATCATTAAAGGGATGGTCGATACACTTACTCTCTTGAATCAGGCGGTGAACGAAAAAGGCTCATCAATCAAGCGATTGTTGCAAATGATTTTCGGCCATAAGACAGAAAAAAACAAAAAAGACTCGAAAAAGAAGAAAGGCAAAGGTAAAAAACGTAAGGTCAAAGGGCATGGTAAAAATGGCGCAGACGATTATACCGGAGCCGAAAAAGTACAGATTCCCCATACTACTCTGCACCATTGTGATCCTTGTCCGGCATGCGACGATGGTAAACTCTACCGTCAACTTATACCAGGTGTGGTTGTTCGCATAAGAGGTGCGGCACCGCTCCAGGCAACTGTTTATGAACAGGAAAAATTGCGGTGTAACATCTGCGGGAAAGTGTTCACTGCTGATTTACCCGTTGACGCCGGATTACATAAATATGATGAAACCGCTTCTGCCATGCTTGCCGTGCTACGGTATGGAAGCGGGCTGCCATTAAATCGGATTGCCAAGTTGCAAGCAGGGTTTGGGATACCGCTTGCACCCTCAACCGGATGGGATGTGGTTGAGAAAATGGCTGACCGAATTCACCCTGCCTTCGCAGAACTTATCAGGCAGGCGGCCCAGGGGGATGTCATCCATAATGATGACACTACCATGAAAGTCCAGGAGTTACTGGCGGAAAATCAAGACAATAACCAGAAGTCTTTTCGAACAGGAATTTTTACTACAGGTATCCTCTCAATAATTGATGGTCGCAACATAGCATTGTTTTTCACCGGTCGCAAACACGCTGGTGAAAATTTGGCTAAGATCCTGGCTGGGCGGCGCGACAGTCTGGATCCGCCTATTCAGATGTGTGATGCTCTTTCACGAAATTCCTCCGAGGTGTTCCAAACCATACTTGCCCATTGCCTCGTTCATGGGCGCAGGAACTTTGTCGAAATTGCAGGTGACTTCCCGGGTGAGTGCAAATATGTCATTGAAACGCTGGGAAAAGTGTATCACAATGATGCAATCACTTCAGATGAGACAATGACACCTGTACAGAGATTGCA
>WTAT01000493.1 GCA_013139415.1 Desulforhopalus sp. | reverse complement strand
TTTAAAATTCATAGTGCTCCTTTTTTCTGAAGAGTTTTTCGTACCGTTGAACTTGCATTTCTCGTACCAATTAGCTGCGACATGGATATGAGAACTATTAACGTTCTGAATATACAGAATATGTTGTGTACTCGGGATTCTAATTAGAGATTGGAACAATGATGATAGTTAGATATTTATGTACATATTTTGGACAGTCACCTACGTCCACCCTCCTGAAAATGTCTCAATTCTTGACACTGTCGTAAATACGCTTTGACCAACAGCTAAGCGGCCATACATTTGCCGTCAGAACACGGAAATAGCGTCTTACAATCAGAACACAGAAATAGCGTCTTACAAAAGTTGGACGTATCTGCGAGTTCGGCCCCTAATCGAATGTCCAATTTTTGGACAACGGAGAGAGTCCTTTCCAATTCGAAGCAACGGGTCAGCACAGAACATTCCATTATAATCAATACCATAAGCACATAGACAAACAAGAGTTATCACTTGGCTCAATAGATGCAACATAGCTTTCAACATGTGACTGAGACAAGTGAGCGACCTATGCCGAATGGAACTTTGCTGACAGTGCATTTGTTTGACAGCGATTTCGCGAAGGTCAACTCTGCCAAGGAGAGATACCAATGAAAACATATATTCACTTCTTAACCCCTGTACCTGGCAAACTGTTCTTACTGCTTAAAATCTTTGTGGTTATCGGTATCTTTCTTGGTTATATCGTGAATGCTCGAGCCAGTGACAACTTTCTCCGTCTAGAGACCGCCGTCAAAGAGGCTCAACTCAACGATCCCTGGTTGGTAGGCAATCAACACTCACAAGATGCAATTGAATCTATGAGTGTGGCCGCAGGAACATACCCTGACCCCAAAATGTCTTTGAGCCTGGCAAACCTTCCTACCGATACCTTCGATTTTGACCAAGAAGCGATGACCCAATTTAAAGTCGGGTTATCCCAAGTTTTCCCTCGAGGTGATAGCCTGGCTATTAAACGAAAGCAACTTGAACTGGTCGGTAGCCAGTTTCCTTTTCAGCGTCAGAATCGAAAGGCGAAAGTCGTAGTAACAGTAGGCCAGCTTTGGCTGAATGCATATTTAGCCCAGGAAAGTATTTCTTTAATTGAAAAAGATCGTCCTCTTTTCGAGCAACTTGCTGACGTAGCGGTGGCCAGTTATTCTTCGGCTTACGGCAGGACTCGACAACAAGACATTATTAGGGCCCAGCTGGAATTAACCCGGTTAGATGATCGACTCACCATCTTGAAGCAGAAACAAGAAGTCTTTGTTGAACAGCTTTCGGAATGGTTGAGTAACTACTTCATCGAAGAATATTCAGATTCTTTAAAAACAACTGCGGCGGTGCCTTGGACAAGTTTGGTATTGGACAGACAACTGCCTAACGTAGAGATGTTAAATACATCCCTCTATACTGCAAGACAGGAAGCTAGCCCACAAACACTCTATGAGCATTTTTCACAACACCCTTTAGTGGCTGCCCTGGATCAAAAAATCGAGGCTAGCAAGTCCGGCATAGACCTCGCCAAACAAAAATACAAGTCTGAGTGGGGCCTCAATGCAAGTTATGGCTATCGCGACCATGATCAGCTAGGGAATGACCGCGCCGATTTCTTATCTGTTGGTATCGGTTTCGATTTGCCATTTTTTACCAAAAACCGCCAAGACAAAGAAGTCCAATCTGCAAGATCGAAAACAGAAGCAATAAAGACCGAAAAGTGGTTGTTGGTCCGAAAAATGATTGCTGATTTTGAGAAGACGAGAACACAATTAAAACGATTGAATGAACGACAAAAACTTTACCGTGAGCAACTACTGCCGCAAATGCGTGAACAGGCTGAGGCCTCTCTTACCGCCTACACGAATGACGACGGAGATTTTGCCGAGGCGGTTCGTGCACGTATCGCCGAATTAAATGCATTGATTGATGCCTACGGCATAGATGTGGAAAGGCAAAAAGTAATTATTCAGTTGAATTATTTTTTCATGAAAAACGCAGATGAAATTATAACCGGCAGCCAAGGTGGGGGAGATAAGAAATGAAAAAAATCATGACGATTCTAGGGTTGCTTCTCGCTGGTACAACAATCGGCTCGCTAATAACCCTAACCAACTATCCCTTGCTGAGTGAGCTGGCTGGTGTATCTCAAGAAGCTGAAAAAGACAGCGCAGGGAAAAAACCACTCTACTGGGTTGCCCCAATGGACCCAAATTACAAACGCGATAAACCGGGAAAATCACCAATGGGTATGGACCTCATACCCGTCTACCAGGAAGACAGTAGTGGCTCAGATACAGGCCCAGGAACTATTAAAATCTCCCCTGACGTGGTGAATAATTTGGGGGTAAGAACTGCTCTGGCCGAACGTAAAGTAATGCACACCGAGATTCAGACAGTGGGCTATGTTAAGTACGATGAGGATCAATTAGTCAATATTCACTCCAGAGTAAACGGCTGGATAGAAAAGCTGTATGTTAAAGCATCTGGCGATCCAGTCAAAAAGGGCCAGCCTCTTTATGAAATTTACTCACCGCAACTGGTCAATGCGCAGGAAGAGTTGGTCCTTGCACTTAATCGAAAAACACCTCGCTTGGTTAAGGCTGCTGAGGATCGTTTAGCAGCCTTACGGGTACCGCGATTTGCAATCAAAAGATTGAAAAAAAGTAAAAATGTAAAACAAACCATCACCTTTTATGCGCCCCAAAGCGGAGTCGTTGATAACCTAAATATTCGCCAGGGTTTTTTCGTTAAACCTGACGCTACCATTATGTCAATAGGCACTCTTGAACAGGTATGGGTTGAAGCAGAGGTCTTTGAGCGTCAGGCTTCTGAAGTCGCTGTTGGGCTATCTGTAACCATGACACTCGATTACCTGCCGGGCAAAGAATGGCGTGGCGTTGTTGACTATGTTTATCCAACGCTAAACGCCAAAACCCGTACTCTACGAGTTCGATTGCGGTTCGAGAACGAAAATGACATTCTTAAACCCGATATGTTTGCCCAGGTAGCCATTCACGCTGAAAGTTCCGAGGAAACTTTGCTTGTACCTAAAGAAGCAGTGATTCGGACAGGCAGTGTCAACAGAGTGGTTTTAGCTCTCAAGGAAGGTCGCTTCAAGTCAATCAATGTTAATGTCGGACGTTTTGATGATCATTCAGCGGAGATACTATCGGGCCTTGCGGAAGGAGATCGAATAGTTACTTCGGCGCAGTTTTTGATCGACTCTGAGTCCAGCAAAACTTCTGATTTTAAAAGGATGAATCATGGAAATGAGGCCATACCAAATAGCGCCTGGGTGGAAGCAACCATCAACAGCCTGATGGCAGAGCATCGAATGATCAACGCATCCCACCGGGCGATCAGTCAATGGGATTGGCCGGAAATGACTATGGATTTCATCGTTGCTGAATCGGTCGATTTTGCTTCACTTGAGCAGGGGATGACATTACAGGTGGAAATTTCAAAAACTCAAGGTGACCAGTACCAAATTTCTAATGTTCGCATTCCCGGGACGAACGAAAATATGTTCAACCTTGACGACATCAGTCTTGATGACATGAGCCTTGATGATATGAGCCTTGATGATATGGATAATGGCGACCATAAGAAATAGAGGAATAAAAAATGATTGAATCTATTATACGCTGGTCGGTCGGCAACCGTTTCTTCGTTTTGCTTGCGACAGTAATATTGGTAGGCATTGGGTTGTATTCCTTAAAAAATACTCCTGTTGATGCGTTGCCCGATTTATCAGACGTTCAAGTAATTATCAAGACGACCTATCCCGGACAGGCACCACAAGTAGTTGAAGATCAGGTAACCTACCCACTGACAACCGCGATGTTGTCGGTGCCGGGTGCTGTAACGGTCCGAGGCTACTCATTTTTTGGTGACTCTTTTGTGTATATAATTTTTGATGAAAAAACTGATCTATACTGGGCGAGAAGCAGAGTGTTGGAGTATCTCAGCCAGGTTGCACCTTCACTGCCTGCCAATGCGCGTCCGCAACTAGGCCCGGATGCCACCGGCGTGGGCTGGGTATATCTTTATGCTTTGGTGGATAAAACCGGCAAGAATGATATCAGTCAACTGCGATCACTGCAGGATTATTTCTTAAAATACGAGCTGCAGACGGTTCCCGGAGTTTCAGAAGTGGCTGCCATAGGGGGCATGGTTAAACAGTATCAAGTGAGAGTTCATCCAGACAAATTGAGAGCTTTTGGCATAACACTCTCCAAAATACAAATGGCAATCAAGCGGGGTAATCAGGAAATCGGCGCATCGGTAGTGGAAATGGCTGAAGCCGAATATATGGTAAGGGCCACCGGATATCTACAGAGTGAGAAGAACTTGGGTAATATACCCTTGGGAGTTAATCAGAATGGTACCCCCATCTTATTAAAAGATGTCGCAGAGATAGGGATTGGTCCGCAAATGCGCCGCGGTATAGCGGAGTTGAATGGCAATGGTGAAACAGTCGGCGGTATAATTGTCATGCGATTCGGTGAAAACGCTCAGAAAACGATTGATGGAGTCAAAGCCAAATTAAAGGAATTGGAAAAAGGGCTTCCCGAAGGTGTTGAAATAATACCTGTGTATGACCGGAGCGCTTTGATTGAACGTGCAATAGAAAATATTTGGGAAAAGCTTTTGGAAGAGTTTGTTGTGGTCGCTTTAGTGTGCATGTTGTTCTTGTTCCACATCCGCTCATCGTTGGTGATCATTGTTAGTCTGCCGATTGGCATTCTCACCGCTTTTATCATCATGCACATGCAAGGGCTCAATGCAAACATCATGTCACTGGGTGGTATAGCAATTGCCATTGGCGCAATGATTGATGGTGCAATTGTAATGATTGAGAATATGCATAAGCATATGGAGCGGACACCGTTGACCAAGGAAAATCGATGGCAAATCGTTGCCGAATCGGCATGCGAGGTGGGCCCTGCACTCTTTTTCAGTCTGTTGATCATTACTGTCAGCTTTGTGCCGGTATTTACCCTGGAAGCACAAGAAGGCCGCATGTTCTCACCCTTGGCGTTCACTAAAACGTATGCCATGGGGGCTGCCGCTTTTTTGGCGATAACTCTGGTACCGGTTTTAATGGGCTATTTCATTAGGGGGAAGGTGTTGGCTGAGCACAAGAACCCGATTAATCGTTTACTGACAGCGATCTACTTACCGGTACTAAAAGGTGTTTTACGGTTCCCAAAAACTGTTCTGCTAGGGGCGCTTGTTGTGCTGGCCGTAGGTTTATGGCCTCTGGACAAGATAGGGAGTGAGTTTATACCGCCGCTTGATGAAGGCGATCTGATGTATATGCCGACGACATATCCTGGGATTTCCATAGGCAAGGCCAGGGAGTTGTTACAGCAAACCGACAAACTGATTAGCACCGTTCCGGAGGTCAAATCTGTCCTAGGTAAAGTTGGCCGTGCAGAAACAGCAACCGACCCGGCACCATTGACTATGATCGAGACATTTATCCAACTCAAACCACAAGACGAATGGCGTGAAGGTGTGACTACGGAAAGTCTCAAAAAAGAGTTAGACAGTTTGGTGAAATTACCGGGACTCACCAATGCCTGGGTGATGCCGATCAAGACAAGAATCGATATGCTCGCCACTGGAATTAAAACTCCTGTAGGAATAAAAGTAGCAGGACCTGAGCTGACAGTAATCCAGGAAATTGGCCAGCAGTTAGAGGGTATCCTAGCAGATGTAAAAGGTACTGCCTCGGTTTACTCAGAGAGAGTTGCAGGGGGGCGCTATATTAAAATCGATATTCAGCGGGAAAAAGCTGCTCGATACGGACTCAATATTGCGGATGTGCAGCAAGTCGTCGCCACCGCTATCGGTGGGATGAATGTTACTCAGACAGTCGAAGGTTTAGAACGATATCCGGTAAATATCCGTTATCCTCAGGATTATCGAAACTCTCCTGAGCAGTTATCGATGCTGCCAATCGTTACCCCCATGGGCCAGAGGATTTCTCTGGCCGATGTCGCCCATATTTTTGTTGAGGACGGACCACCAGCGATTAAAAGTGAAAACGCCCGGCTGAACGGCTGGACTTTTATCGATATAGAAGGTGTTGATATCGGCAGCTATGTCATTAATGCACAAAAGGTTGTCGAGGAAAAAGTCAACCTACCGGCGGGGTACTCATTAAACTGGTCCGGACAGTATGAATATATGTTACGCGCCAAAGCAAAGCTAAAGTATGTGGTGCCACTAACAATAGCGATTATTATAATCTTGCTGTATATGAATTTTCGCAATTTTGTAGAAGTGGCAATCATTATGGGGACATTGCCTTTGGCAACGGTTGGTGGTATTTGGCTGATGTATTTGGAGAATTATAATTTCTCTGTTGCCGTAGGGGTTGGTTTTATTGCGCTCGCCGGGGTGGCCGTTGAAATAGGGGTGATCATGCTGGTTTACCTCAATCAGTCGTACAATAAAATGTTGGTCGATTGTAAAAATGAAGGTGTATCACCAAGTCAAAAGCAATTAGCTGATGCCGTTCTTTATGGTGCCGGAATGCGGTTGCGTCCGGTGATGATGACCGCAGGGACCGTTGTTGTCGGTTTGCTTCCGATACTCTTTGCTACTGGCACCGGCGCCGAAGTGATGAGTCGAATTGCTGCACCAATGGTTGGTGGTATGGTTAGCGCTATGGTTCTGACCCTATTGGTGGTACCTGCAATTTATTATTTGTGGCGGAAGCGCTCAATTTAGATCCCGCTTGTTAGTGACTTACTCCTGAAAGCCTGTCATAAAAAACAAGAAATCTGGAGAGTGTATTAAAATTAGAAACTAAAAGATATCACCAAGACACTTATCCCGGCTTATTTTCCCGTTTACCGGGGTTAGCTATTCTTTGATGAGGAACGACTGTAACCATTGCCAGGCCCAAAATTATGTAATACTTCCAGAATTCCTGCACTCAAGAGCCAGGAGGAACTCACGTGAATAATAAACACAACTCACTATACTGGGAGGACAAATTCCCGAGCTTCAAATTCTGCTGATTGGGTTCTATGCGCAAAAATTGACAAATTCGTAAAAACCTCAAGTTGAAGATGGTTAAGTA
>WTAT01000411.1 GCA_013139415.1 Desulforhopalus sp. | reverse complement strand
ATATTTTCCATTTACCCCCATGAATTTCGGTATGGGGCTGACCAAGGTTCGCTTTCGAGATTACTTTCTTGGAACCGCTTTAGGAATCACAGTCGGTACTTTTATTTTCACCTTTTTTATTGGAACACTAAAGGATGTTTGGGTTAGTGGCAGATGGGAGGAACTCTTGAGCTGGAAGGTCTTTCTTTCGATTACACTTTTCATTTTCTCATTTTTTATTCCCAAACTTCTAGAAAAATATAAAAACTAACCCCGGTCAACGGGAAAATAAACCGGGACTCAGTTCAGTACCCCCTTGAGGGGTATAAGTGCCTTGGTGGTCACTTTAAGTTTCTAATTTCAATACACTCTCCAGATTTCTTGTTTTTTATGACAGGAAATCTGGTGTAAGGCACTAAAGACTCAACAGTGACCAAACCGTGCGGTTTGGTCACTATCACCTAACTCATTTTCAAGAGCCGTAATTTAAGTCAATCTTTTCTTAGAGACTCCAATGTGTTGGGCATGTTTGTGTCGATTTTTTTAAGAAAAGCATTCCACTTCTCCCCATATTTGTAGTAGGCAATCGAGGCGAGTTTCTTGGTGAGGATGGCATTACGATATGGCATCAACTCAGCCTGGCCAAGGATTTCCGAGATAGCCTCTAGACCCATCCTGTCAACAAGAACTGGTGGAACGTACTCTTTTAGCACATAATTAATCAGGTTACTGTTTTTAGTGAGGAGCTCCAGATTTTCCTCTAATTTATCCTGCAGTTGGAATATCGCCTCACTTGATTGTACCGATAAATCGAACAGGGGAATCTCCGGAGTCTTTTCATGGAGCTTGAGGAGCATTTCCACTTCCTCGGTGGCATAACGATCCACCAGATTCATGATGTCCCGTATCAATCCCCATTTGGTGCTTATATCTCCCTCAAGCTCCTCTCCGTATCTGTCTCCCAGGAGAAAGGCGGTAAGCACTTCCGCAATTGAACTGGAAAAAACGCCACCTTTATTGGCACTACTGTCTTTTATCTGTTTGATGTTCGTCTCAGTGGCAATATACCTCCTGGCGCTGTCATCGAAAAAGATGTTGGCACCCTCAACAATGAATTTCAATTCAGCGAAGTTAGTGAGGAACTGCTTCACATTTGACTGGTTGATCGTATCCTTGAAACCACCGCATGGAACAAATGCCTGGATGTTTGCTTTTTCCAGGTATTTACGACTGTTGGCGCCGGTAAGAAACATGCGGTGAAAAAGGGTTCCATCATCGATCACTGTGCCATCCGGCAGCGTAATATCTGTTGCTCCCAGGGGAACCATAAAACCGTCCTTGCCCAGCTTTTCAACCGGATAAGCAAGGGAATTTTTTCTTGGCACGGAATTTCTGCAAAAGGCGAGCTGCCGCAACTCCTTTTTGTCCAGGCCCTGCGGATCATAGAGAATAGAACCACCGTCAATAATGAGACATATTTTACCTTTATAACACTGAATTTGGTTGGCCCCGAGGTCTCCATCGGGTCCACCGGTAATCATCAGATTAAGATCCTCTTCTTTTTCTCCAGAGTGGTTAATCAGAGCACGAAAAGCAGACATTACTGAACCGGTGGTCATCCCACTGATGGTTACATCTTCTCCAATTTCACCATAGATTTCTGCCATATCATTGGTGAGTAGTTTGGTTTCTCCCTCAATCTGTAACTCCACCCCTTCCTCGCCACGGCCAAAGAGGCCGAAGCACTCGCCGGACTGCAGCAAACCAAAGGTGTCATGTGGAATGCCGAAGCTTTTTCCAGTGGTAAGGGTGCGCCAATATTTATAGCCCAGCTCTTTTGACCGAAGGGCCACCGGATCCATCAACTGTGCGGTACCCTCGTCAGGACCAAAAAAGATCATCTCCGGCTTTTTGTAATAATCAATAACTTCCCGATCACTGAATTGAATCAGATCCATGATTCCTTCAGTATAATCAAACAGAGCATCCATGCTGCACTGTGCGTACGCCGGATGAGGAATGACGACACCTTTCGAGCCGCTCTCGCAAATATCCTTGTGTTTTATCCTTTGTGCCTTTGGACCTAAGGCATAGTTGAGCAGAACAGCCTCATCAAGCTCGGCGGCATGGTTTGATCTGGTGATTCGGAGCAGTCGCAGTCCGCCCCGTGCGATATCAGCTGCTCGCATATGGGTACCGCAGCAATAATGTCCATTTACAAAGAAGATTCCGTAAATGAAGCTGCTGAAAACCAGAGGATCAAGGATTCGGTTATCGCACCTGAAGGAGAAAGAGCGTTTTACATCGATATAGAAGTTGGTCTTCAGCGTGCATGATACAATTTTGAACATGAAGTTGAAGATCTCATAACCTATCTGGAAATCAATAAACCTGCTGCGGATCTTCCGATCAAATTCAAGGCGACGCTCCTCAATCTGCTCTTCAGTTGGTTTGATCTTTACCCCCGGATCGAATTTGGCGGCAAACAGTCCATATAAATCTTTAATAAGATCCGGATTTTGTTTCGCAGTCTGTTCAATAATCTGTGCACTGTACGTCGACTTGTTGGAATCCTGCATACGCTTGGCAAACGTGTCCTGGTGATCCTTTTCAACGAGATTTGAAAGTATCTCCCTGTCTGTTTCGTTCACACTCTCCTTATAAATAAAGAGATGGGTAAAATCGATGGCGTTGCCCGCAAAGAGCATCTCTTTAAAGTTCAGTTCACCATTGAGATAGAGCTTTTGTATGGGCGCTTGAGCAGAAGAGAGAAAATCCTGCAGATCGTCTACGATTGCCTTCTCATTCTTCCTGGTCAGCTCGCCCCGAAGATACAGAGAACAGACAGAAGTATTCACATTATTATCAGAGTAATAAGGTTCCCAATAGGCACGGACCAGAGGAAAACCTCGGTCTCCCATAATTTTTCTATATATAGGTAACTGAGAAGACTCGAAATCACTGACGAACATCAAACGTACTTCACCGGTTTCCGGTAAATTAAATACCTGAATCAGGGGGATAGACGATTTTTCTGCTGCTTTAAGAAAACTATCATAACGTTTGCGAGTAGACTCCGGCATATCAGTGTAATCGCCTACCTGACGGTATAAAAAGGGTGAGTCCTTATAGGCCTCCGCCGGGTAATCCTCTACGGTTTCCGTACGGATAATATATGTGTAATAATTCTTTTCAGGGCTAAAATAATAGTCTCTCCGATGTCCCATAATGTGATGTTCCAGGACACTCTCCATGTTGTCGTGGGTCTCTTCCGTGGCAATGCGAACCCGCTGCCCTCCCTGGCCTTCATCTGCATGAAAGTCGATTTGGGCCACTTGCCCGAAAAGAGCGGCTTTGCCATCTTGTACCCGGACGTTTAAAGCGATGGATTGTAACAGTTGTACCAACTCCGGTTTTTTAATATAGACGAAAAAATAACTGGGTAATCCGAGATCTTTCAACAAGATTCCGGCGGCAAAATTTATACAATTGGCTGTGAGCATTCCGTCCGCCGACAGGTCAATCACCGCCTCGTAGAGAATACGGGGATCAAGGCCTGCAGTTTCAGCCATTTTAACGATATTCGCTCCGTTGGTTGACTGGGAAAAGCTCATTGAGGATGCGTCTTTAAATTCTGTTCCGGTATCCATGACTTTTAACTCCTATAAGAGGTTGACGGTAATAAAATTAACTGTTCGTTCAGTTTAATTAAGGATGCAAAACACGGACCACCTAGAGTTAATTGCCTGTCAACATAACAAAATCGGGGAGTGTGGAGAAAAGTGGAGAAAGTTCCAAAGCAACGTTTGATCAATTTTTGTATCAAAGTGACCAAGAACACTGAAGTACTGAGGGGGGCAGAAAGATCCGAATATAAATCAAGCCTTGTATCCAGGTATTGTTACCCAAATTCAACGACTTGCCACTGCGCTTTGATTCATAATTAAATCAAAACCTCGTGCCGATGGAAATTCGAGAGAGTCAGACAAACCACCAGCCTGTTACTCCCGCTACTATTGAATTTTGTATTTCTGGAGTTTCCTGACAACCGACGGCTGACTTATACCAAGCCCTGATGCCATTTCTCTTGTAGTGCGGAATCGTTTTTTGGCTCTTTGCATGAGCTGCGCTTCGACTTCTTCAAGTCTGCGGCTGAGGTTCAGGTCGTCGCTATCGAATATTTGCTGTTTTTGCGGATGAAGAGCGGACTTTTCCTCAAGAATACTGGTTTGAACAAAATCATCAATCTGGTTGGTTTCACTCATGACAACCGCGTTTTCAATTATAGATTTCAGCTCCCGGATATTTCCGGGAAATGAATATGTCAACAGGGAGCGGATTGCCATTGGACTGATTTTTTTATTGCATTTATACTTGTGGTTGAATTCGTTGAGGTAAAGCCGAACCAGCCCGGCAATGTCAGCGCCTCTCTCTTTTAGCGGTGGCAGTTCAAGGATGAAACTGTTCAGCCTGTAATAGAGATCTTCCCGGAACTGTTTTTTCTTCACAAGTTCGCTGAGATTCTGGTTAGTTGCCGCAACGATTGAGCAGCTTACCTTTATTGATTCAGTCCCCCCGACTCGTCTAATCTCCTGATTGTCTAGATATTTCAAAAGCTTAGATTGCAGCAGGATAGGCATATCACCAATTTCGTCGAGAAAAAGTGTTCCTCCCTGGGCTACTTCAAACAAGCCAACCTTACCTTTATCACTTGCCCCAGTAAACGCCCCTTTTTCGTAACCGAAAAGCTCAGCCTCCAGCAGATGTTCAGGCAGTGCGGCACAGTTAATTTCAACGAATGGTTTCGCTCGTCTTTGGCTGTTCTTATGAATCAGCTTTGCCAGCAATCCCTTGCCAGTACCGGATTCTCCCAATATAAGAATATTTGAGGCACCGATATGGGAAAGCTTGAGCGACATCTGAAGTATTTGGCGCATTTTACTGCTGTCAGCTATTATGGAGTTGCGCTCCAGCTCCATCAGTGTCAAATCGGAGAGTTCTTCCTGGTATTTTTCTTTTGCCTTCTGACTCTGTTCAAATTGCCTGCGAAGGGTATTGAGTTCGGTCATATCCCTTTCGTTTATAACAATGAGATCAATCTCGCCATCCTCATTCAGAGAAGGCGTCCCGGTTGAGAGGAGAAACTTCTGGGTTTTGGCAATAAATTGCATCACTGTGGTTTTTTGTTTGGATTCCAGCACCTTGCGGGTTACAGACTTGTCGAAAATCTCGCTATCAATAAGGTCGTCCAGGGATTTACCGACAACCTCTGACGCTTTTATACCGTTGAGCACCTCGGATGCTTTATTGATACTGATAACACTACCATTACCATCGCAAACCCATATTCCGTCAGACGATGAATGGAAAATTGTCTCAAGTCGACGATTAAGCGTCTGATAGCCACGTGTTTTTTTAGCGGAAGTCTCAAAAACACTTAACTCCTGAAAGGTACAGATAGCTCCAAGCAAAGAACTGTTCTTTACAACCGGGGTAACATTAAGCACAAGCTGTGCTTTTTTACCAAGTACCTGATAGCCTAAAATCGGCCTGGATGTTGTAAGACATTGCTGCACCGGGTTTCCGGTAAGGGGGAGAACGTCGAGAATATTTTCCCCCATATGGCGTCGATCACCCAATTTCAATATAGCTAGAGCCTTGCGGTTTATATGCGTTATCACTCCATGCTTATCGGTAACGAGAACTCCGTTGCTGGTAAATTGAAAAATATCCTCAAAATTAATGAATTCATCCATCGGCCGACACCTTCTTTTCAATAGAAAACAGTTGCTTCACTGGACTTTCATTAAAGCGTAAGATTCTGCATATTTTATGCTGACAAGACTCAAAGTAGCATGTTTAGAAAAAATAGTTAGGTCTTTTTGGATGGTGGCGTAAAAACTCAACATCTATTCTATTGTTGCCTTTTTTCAATCATTAAGGCGACTATGGATACAGAGAAAACGATAAGTCTAGTCTGACATCATGCTTTAAAATATACGGCGGAACAAGAAAAAGGGGTGGGAGGGGGAGGGAAGATCCGGAGGGTAGAAACATTGAAAACCACTACTACAAGCCAAGAGAGGAAACAGATAGACATCCATTTCCTCTCTCAACCCTTTTCACCTTTTGTAAATTTACCAAACAAAAGGGTTACATTCTATGCGTGCAGGCTTGTAAGTCCCGCAGAGGTAATAAGTGAATAGTCTGCTTCCATGTTGCTTTGAACAAAGCCCATTCCGTCCATTATTTTGAGGATCTGCTTTGTTTCAGAGAGGGTCATGTTTAACTTATCAGCAATACACGTCGAATCAACGAGGCCCGGCTGAATATTAATCTCTACATTCTTCGCCAATACACCCAACACCTTTTGAATTTTTATTGTTCTGCTCATGTTAGCTCTCCACTTGGCAAAAATTTTTATATGGTACATCAAGTTCAACGATCAGATTGTTTTAGTTTTCTATTAGCAAAGACGATGCCAAAGGTCTATTTTTAATATTAATCCTGAAAATACAGTATTTTAAACACAACAATACCCTTTTCACAAGAAACGAAATTGATTCACTTTCGTATCTCATCGATTTATATTACTATTTTAACGTATTTATTTTCTGATCATATTTTGTATCAAAATGTTTTTTGCACAAACAGCCACTAGCAACAATGGTATCAAATAAGTAGTTAGGTCAACCGCTCAATTAACTTTTTTAACACAATATATTCTCAACAGAAGCACATCGTCCAGTAGTGCACTATTCAAGCAACCAGGGCGATCAAACCTTGATCAAGTAACAATTTTCTGATCCAAATATGTATCGCCAATTCAACCGCTACGCAATCAGAAACGGTATCACCTACGAATTATTACTTGATCCACAATAGCGCTAACCGCCATCAAATTTGGTATTTTTTCTCAAATGGAACTGAACAACATATTGAATTTTAAAAATCACGCCATAACAAGTAGCTACACGTCATTGCACTGCCCGGGAATTATTGAACGGTCAGTGAATAATGCCGACTACCACTATTGACAAGCACGACAGGACATTGTATCAGGGAATAAGTGACAACATTTCAATCCCCAGTAAAAACTTTCCAGAGGATCTATGATGGCAGGCCGAAAAAACCAGAATGCCGAGTTAAGAAAACCCGAAATACTAGATGGCTATTATCGTGTTCTGATCACCCAGGGACTGGAGGGAACATCGATAAGCAAGATCGCCAAACATCTTGAGATTCACCCAAGTCTGATTCTGCACTATTTCAAAAATAAAAATAATCTGAGACTCGCACTCATTGAGTTGATGGTTTCCAAATTCAAGTCCCAGCATCTGATCAATTTCGATCATATCGCAGACGACAGGGAACGGTTTACGGCACTCATCGACATGTTGTTCAGCTACGAATGGTCCCGAACAGTTGACCCGGGAGTGCACTACGGGTTTTATTACCAGAGCTACAGAGATCAAGAGATCGCAGGGTTGTTTCACGAAATGTTTCGCTGGCTGAGAGACTACCTCTACGAACAGTTCGTTGGTTTCAATAAAAAGGGAATAATTCAGGTAGAAGATGAACTAAAGGCTGCTGATTTTATCGTGACTCTCATGGAAGGCATGGAATTTCACGCACAGTTCCTCAGGCAGACAGCCCCCTTTGAGGACTTTGCGGAGACGGCTAAGAAATCAGCACTCTGTGTGCTGAAGAACGGGTGTTTATAATTTTTACTCCTTGGTTACTCACTAGAATTGAAAGAATTTGCTCAACCAGTCCCTCAATTTTAAATGCGGGCTTACCGGCCACTAGAATATAAGCACATTGGCTCCCCAACTTTATGATTCATATTTAAATCATAAAGTTGACAAACAATGAGCCCCCCACTGCACCGAGACAAAACAATTAATCATCGAAACCACCATCACACGCAAACAAACCATGCAATAACAGGAATGTAATGACCCTTCCTCATATTTCCCTTCGCTATTGCACCTGGCAACAAAGCATCCACAGAAACAGCTTGATTTAATTATGTATCAATATTTACATAATAATATCATATATGTTGGCATTTTCGATTCACACACGATTCATATCTTGTGTCGCACAAGAAAAGCGAAAAGTCTATAACTGGTTGTTTATAGTTGCAATTGGTTAGTTTTGCTATTTTGGCATCAAATTTGCGTATAAAATATTATTAACCGAACGTTCAATTAACAACCAGAAAAGGGTTAGCCTACTGGATACTTACAAATGGTAAGGCAATCCCAAAAGAGTAGATAAAATCAAACAGAGGATTTGAGAAATGACCAAAACAAACGACACACCGTGTACCCGTGATATCAATGCAGCTTTGAGTGAAGCAAATAAAATGGTTGATCTTATTAAGACCGCGGAAGCTGACGTTACGGATGCTGAACGCCAGTGGGTTGCAGAATCCACGTACCAGAATTTCGCAGACCATATCAATAAGGGTTTTCTGGAATATCGTAAATCCGTAACCGAGACCAAGGATTTCGCCCTTACAGACTGGCAGGGTGAAGGATCTATCCTGAAAGATGTCATGGGCCGTGAATATATCGACATGCTAGGCGGTTTCGGCCTCTACTCTCCGGGTATTCGTCACCCTAAAATCGTTGCGGCGGCAAAAGCCCAGCTCGATAGAAGCCCACAATACAGCCAGGAAATGCTTGATCCTTTGCGTGCTCATCTTGCTAAAGTTATTGCAAAATTAACCCCGGGTGACATCCAGTACGGATTTTTTGCAAATAGCGGCACGGAAGCGGTTGACGGCGCGATGAAACTGGCGAAATTGTACACCGGAAAAAGCGGCTTCATCTCAACCCTGAAAGGTTTCCATGGAAAATCCCTCGGTGCTCTCTCGCTCTTGGGTAAAGCTGTATTCCGTAAGCCCCTGTTACCGCTTCTAAATGGCATACACCAGGTGCCTTTCGGTGATGCTGACGCTGTCGAGGCGGTCCTTATGGCTGCCGAAGAGGTTGGAGATGATATTGCCGGGGTTGTTGTTGAGCCTATTCAAGGTGAAGCCGGTGCAATTGAGCCGCCGGATGATTATTGGCCAAGGCTTCGCGAGATCTGCGACAAATACGAAGTGTTGTTGATTGCCGATGAGGTACAGACCGGTTTTGGTCGTACCGGTAA
>WTAT01000176.1 GCA_013139415.1 Desulforhopalus sp. | reverse complement strand
CCGTGCCCTGCGCCTCATTTCGTTTTCGTTGCTCAGTGCCTTCCTTCCTCGTAACGACCTGTTTGACGATACTGAGACCGAGCCCTGTGCCTTTTACTTTTTTCTGTCTCGGTGATTCTATTTGGTTAAAAGGCTCGAACAATTCATCACCAATGTCTTCAGGGACGCCGATGCCCGTGTCGGCAATCGTGCACTCAAGCTTTACGCGGTTACTTTCGATCTTCTCCAGCGTCCTGATCTTAAGATGTATTTCGCCTTGTTCAGTGAATTTGACAGCATTTCCAACAAGATTGTAGAGAATTTGCCGGATACGCACATGGTCAGCCACGAGAATGTTGGGAACTTCCGGGGATATTGAACACAACAGACAGACTTTCTGGTGGTTAATGGCGGTCTTGAATGAGGTGATCAATGGTTTGATTATCTCCCTGATTTGGAATTCTTCAGGGAGTATTTGCAATTTTCCCGCCTCTATTTTTGAATAGTCGAGGATGTCGTTGATGATGGTAAGCAGGCTTTCTCCCGATGCCATTGCGGTTTCAACATATTCAAATTGTTCGTCGTCAAGAGAGGTCATGGTCATGAGCTGGAGCATGCCCATGACTCCATTCATGGGAGTTCTTACTTCGTGGCTCATATTTGCCAGAAACTCCGATTTTGCCTTGTTTGCGGCAAAAGCCTGTTCTTTAGCAGCCTCCAGTTCCAGCATTATTTTTTTTCTTGAAGAAATATCGCGAGTGACACCTATAACACCGGTGAACTGGTTCGAGCTTTCAGGTAGAGGAGAGGCGATACTTTCAACCCATATCGTTTCTCCGCTCGCTGTTCTGATTTCAGATTCCCAGTGTAGTGATTTATCTGTTGTGAGAACGAGTAACTGGAAATGATCGATTGTGAATGGCGAGGAGGAAATGATATCCTGCTGAATTGCTGTGATAGACTCTTCTTGAGGAAAACCGGTAAGATGGTTAAATGATGGGCTGACATGCTGTGGGGTGAGAGCGGCGTTGGTGGTCCAGATGATATCATGGACATTATCTGCCAGTAACCTGTAGAGGTGCTCACTTTTTTGCAGAGCTTCTTCGGCGTCTTTTCTTTCGGTTATATCCCTGGCAATGGCAATGTAGAAGTTTTTCCCGTCGATGGTCAGACGGAGGGCACTGACTTCAACCGGGAGTTGGGTTCCATCTTTTTTAATATAGGTCGTCTGAAAAATGGCATTGCCGTCTGTGTTAAGTCGGATTTCCAACTGGCTATTGTAATCAGGAGCCTTGTCGTTGCTGATATCAAATGGAGTCTTTCGCAGTAACTCTTTGCGGGTATAGCCGAGTCGCTTGCAGGCAACGTTATTAACATCAGAAAAATAGCCGTAATTGGGGCTGTTTTGATCGAGGGAAATAACAAACATCGCATCATTAGCGTAATTAAATAGTTTGCGATATTTGTTTCTGCTCTGCTCAAGTTCTTCCTTTTCTTGGCCGTAACTGGAGAGGTCATGGACGGTTGTCAGGATGGAACCAGATTTCCTTGCAATAACCCGTTTGAGTTCCGCGACACGTTTTTGTGCTTGCTGCAGTTCAGACTGGAGTTCCGCAATTTTTTGTGGGGACATGATCAGCTACACTACACGTGTTGAGGCGATTATAATTCACTGGGTAAAATAGATACCGAATAGGAACATTACAAAGATGTTACTGTATTTGTTTGGTGAGAGTCAAATCGAAATGAAAAGAAATTGAATCCATTGAAAAACAGGATATTGGGTAGGTGATTATACTTTTCATCTCAATATCAGAAAAACCTCAAAGCAGTCTTGCTGTCGAATAACTTTTCAGCAACAACTAAGAGTTTCGGTGGAAAATCTCCGGCATGCATGAAATCAGGCGAATGCCGGCAATGATTGCCAATATGAGCAGAAGCATTCCAGAAAGAATAAGGGCGAAGGAGAGTGAAGAACCATCGGAAACCAAACCAATTGATGGACCGAGAAGTGCAAATCCAAGGCGAATTACCAGGCTTCTGATGGATAAAACTGTCGCCCGGGTTGAGGAAGCACAGTTTTGATTAATGAGGTCTTTCAGTACCGGCGTAGCGTATCCTCGTATTGCATAAAAAAAATACAGGCAGATAAGGGCAGGGATGAGGGGAAGCCACCCAAGAAAAATATACGTTAACGGGAGGTAAAGGATGATCAGCAAAAGAGAAAGTTTCTTGCCTAATATTTTCATGGCAACAGAGGCAAATGCTGCAACAATGGCGACAGTGAGATTGAGGGTTACCCAAAGGGGTGTTATTGTTACCTCGGTAAAGCCGTTGGCTACAAAATAAATCTGTGAAGTCCAGGCCATGCAAAGCGTGGCAATTCCAGTTATAGAGGAAAGAAAAATGGTACTGCTGAGTTTTTTGTTTGTCAGGATGGTGCTTTTGCAGACCGACAGTATGTGGTGTATGCCCGGACGTGTGATATTGGTGTCCCTTGGCGGCTCAAGGAGCAACAGCGCTGCGGGAACTGCCAGTGCGGCAATCATTGCCTGGGAGAGATATACGGCGCGGTAACTGAGTAAAGCGGCGATTAGACCGCCGCAAACAGCCGCCGCCGTCTCAGCAAAATTGCCAAGAGAGGTAATTCGTCCCTCGAACTGCAAATATTGGTGTTGTCGTCGTGTTGCTGTCAAGCTGTCAAAAAGCATTGCTGAATCGGCGCCCGAGATAAAACTGCCACCAATTCCCAAAATAACCTCTGCAACCAGGAAACCAGAAAAATTATGAGATACGCAATAGGTAAGGAACCCTAGGGTTCCCAGGATACTGCCCAGAACCAGCGTCTTCTTACGACCGACAACGTCGGCCATATACCCAGAGGGAATTTCCATGACAGCCACACTTACCGAATAGATGGCCTGGAGCAGAAAAATATCAAAATCATCAAGGCCGTTTTCATTATAGAAAAGTGCCACAATAGGCATGATAAGCATCAGCCATTTGGAGAGTTTGATAAGATATAGATAATATATATTGAGACGATAGCTTCGCGGCATCTTGGCAGGGGATAATAATTTATGTGTTATCTAAAGGACGAGTTGCCAACATTTAGTGGTCAAGATGGACTGCCAGTAAAAAGCAAATGGGAAAAATTCTTATCAAATCTTTGTCAACATCTTAAAGGAAATATCCTGAGAACAAGAGTTGATCCAAAAAGATGCAATTTTGTAAGACTCTACCCCTGAAGTTCAAAGAGCAGAGTCGATTAGAGCAGATGCACGTCGTATCTTCAGTGAAGATGTTCGAGGCCGGGAGCGGGAAAATGACTACATAGCTTTTGAACTTCTTCGGCTGTTTTAGTCAGGAAATTTTCATTTTCCGGGTCGGAAATGACCTTTTCGATGAGGGTACTGATCAGCAACATTTCATTTTCTTTGAATCCGCGTGAAGTGACAGCAGGGGTGCCGATACGAATTCCGCTGGGATCAAATGGTTTCCGCTTGTCGAATGGAACGGCATTGTAATTGACGACAATGCCAGCCTTGTCCAGTGCCTTGGCAGCAGTTTTTCCGGAAATATTTTTATTCGTAAGGTCGACCAGCATGAGGTGATTGTCAGTGCCATTGGTGATTAAAGTAAAGCCCATGGCCATGAGAGATTCTGCCAGAATCTTTGCGTTTTTGATTACCTGGGCCGTGTATTTTTTAAAGGAATCTGAGGCAGCCTCCTTCAGGGCAACGGCAATTGCTGCTGTGGTGTTGTCGTGCGGTCCGCCCTGCACCCCGGGAAAGACCGCTTTATCTATTGCTTGGGCATGTCTAGCCTTGCAGAGAATCATTGCACCTCTTGGCCCCCTGAGCGATTTGTGTGTCGTTGTGGTAACGACATCGGCATAAGGTACCGGAGATGGATGGACACCCCCTGCAACAAGTCCTGCAAAATGCGCCATATCAACCATGAGCAATGCATTCACCTCGTCAGCGATTTCCCTGAATTTTTTAAAATCTAGTATTCTCGGATAAGCGGAGTGGCCGGCAATGATGATTTTGGGGCGTACCGCTAAAGCCTTTAGGCGAATTGTGTCGTAATTAATAAGTCCGGTGGTTGCATCAAGTTCGTAGGATTGCGCGTCAAAGTAACGACCGGAAATACTTACCTTAGCACCATGGGTTAGATGGCCGCCATGGGGAAGTGCCATGCCTAGAATAGTATCTCCTGGCTTGAGGAAGGCAAGGTATGTGGCAATGTTTGCTGGTGACCCGGAATAGGGCTGGACGTTGGCATGCTCTGCTCCGAACAAATCCTTTGCTCGCTTGATTGCCAGTTGTTCGACCTGATCAATGAACTGTTGTCCTTCGTAATAACGTTTTCCGGCATATCCTTCCGAGTATTTGTTAGTGAGGATACAACCGGTAGTTTCAAGAATAGCATTTGAGACATAATTCTCTGAAGCGATCAATCGAATCTTGTCGGCCTGACGTTTTTCTTCTTGCTTGATCAATGAATAGATTTCAGGATCAAGTTCTTTAACATTTTCCATTTTTTCTCCTTGTGGCTCAGCTTCCTGTTAAGCCAGTACGTATCGTCATTGCCGGTAGAGTTGCAGCCAGTCATAATCACCAGACCTGTGTTCGTTGTAAGAGGTCAATGTGCTGATGAAACTTTTGAAAAGAGTACCTGCAGTTTAAGGTAGTGGTGGCATCCTTATGAAATTTTATAGTTCATGCCGTAATCAGTGAGGCAACAACTATAATAAAAACAGGAGAAATTGCACAGAAGAAAGTGCAAAAGGATATAAAAGATCAGGGCTTGCACAGGGGGTGGAAGAATGGCCTTGATGTGGCCTTAGTTAGGGCTATGGCAGTTCAGGGAAGTCGGTAAATACCGCCGTGGCTCCCATGGAAAAGAGCTCCTGTTGCCGTTTGTTCGAGTTTACTGTAAAGACATTAATTCCAAATCCGGCTGCGCGGAGTTTTTTGATAAGGAAAGCGTCTGTGATGTTGTCGGAGGGGTGAAGCAGAACCCCCTCAAGAGTCATCACAGTTTGGGGCATCTCTTTTTTGAGTTGCACAGGAGACGTTTCCTTTCTGAGGATAGTGCCAAATGGGTCGGTATCTAAAATGGGTCGGTATCTATAAACCACGATCCAACATCAAGTGTTCTGAGCTGGAAGAGTGTCCAATCATTAACCTTTAACGATTGCATGCCTAATTGCTCACATTTCTCTTTTGCATTGCTTGTTCTCTGCAAAGATGGATCATGGAAAACTACGGGAATAAAGTCTTTGCTCATCTGGATATCCAATTCAATGAAATGGCAACGACCTACACTGGCTTTAAACGCAGAAAGGGTATTTTCTGGGCGATGTGCCCGGAAACCTCTGTGTGCGGCAATCAGACGAAATGTTCGAAAATTATCGAAAAAAGTCATGGCCTATTATAATCATGATCACTTTTGAAAGTTCTATCGCTATTTATGTGAACCACTGGACAGTTCAAAAAAAGATGTATCCCAGGTTTGTTCTGGTTAGTGCCTTACTCCTGAAAGCCAGTCATAAAAAACAAGAAAGCTGGAGAATGTTTTGAAATTAGGAACTTAAAGTAACCTCCAAGGCACTTATACCCCCTTGTGGGGTGTTAGATAATATAGAAGGCATAACCTGTTATTGTAACATTAATGGCACTGTTTAGATGGCACTGTTTATTGTCGACTGGGAGGTATTATGCCAATGAACGAATAAATTATTGGGTATTTACATAAAAATGGTGTGTTTTTAGGCATGTTTATTAAGTCTGGCTTGCAATTCAGGAGCAAGCTGAGTTAGAATTAATTTCGCACAGTTACTTTATTGCCGGATATTCAGGCCTAATTATCAAGAACGGATGGTTCCGATTCAGCTATGACGTTTTCAGATTTATCATATCATAGAATTTCGCGCACAGTCTTATTCCTTCAAGTTGCTATTTTGACCTGTGTTTTTTGCTCAGAGGCTCTTGCTGCGAAAAAAGATACGTACGATATAATCTATATCTTGACCAATGATCTCGACAGGGTTCTCGATTACAAAGAAGATCTGGAGACGGTTTTCGACAAAAAGGTCAGGAAAAAACTGAAAATAGTTGGACGTGGGGGGGAGTTTGCGTTGATCTATGACGGCAATGATTCAGCCAGAACCGTCACCAAAACACTCATAAAGCACGCAGAATTATTAAACAAATCAGGGTTTGATGAACCCTATGCAACAAAGGAGCAAAATTTTCACAGCCTTTACAATGTTAGCTATGGCATGGGACCGAATCTCGAACCTCTCAAAAAAAGATACGAACAAATCTATGGTTGCTTAGGCGAAGATGTGAAAAATGACCTTTTTATAGAAAAGACTGATTTTGGAAACTACGCCCTCGTCTATCGCCGCCGGGGTGACAAGAGATCAACGACTCGGGTAGCAAAAAAGCATGCCAAAATGCTGCGGTCAAAGAGGATATCTACGTCCATTACCAGGGAAAATAATAATATGGTGATGTACGGTGAATCCAGTCTGATAGATGAAGTTGGGGCGGAGAAAGCCATAATCTGTCAGCTCCCAGGTCTTGATGATAAGACGCCAAAACCTGAGAAAATTGTCATAACATCAAAGGCAAAGAAAATAAAAAAAACTAATCGATCTCGTTTGGCGTCATATAATGTGTCGAAATTTGAGCGGTCAATTGAAAAATACATATACAACCTGAGAAGAAAAGGGCGGATTGCCAAAGATGAGTCCACCGGATGGATGGTCTATGATTTGGAAAAGAATAAGAGTGTTGTTGATATAAATGCCGACAAGGAATTTCAGGCAGCGAGTATGATAAAACCCTTTGTTGCACTGGCATTTTTTCATCAAGTTAAGCTTGGCAAGCTTAAGTATGGGCCCAAAAGTAGAAGAAAAATGGAAGCCATGATACAGCGGAGTAGTAATTCTGCGACCAATTGGGTAATGCGTCAGGCAGGTGGACCTGCAAAATGTGAAACTATCCTGAAACGACACTATTCTCGAATTTTTAAAAAAACCGAAATTAAAGAATACATCCCAGCCGGTGGCCGTACTTATCTCAACAGCGCACCTCCTTCTGATTATGTAAGATTTTTGAAAGCGCTTTGGAATAATAAATTACCAAGAGGTAAGGAAATTCGGAGATTGATGGCCATGCCGGGACGTGATCGCCTTTATCATGGAACACCTATTCCTAAAGGGACTCTGGTTTACAACAAGACCGGATCCACTGGCCATCTCATTGGAGATATGGGGATACTGGTGCCAAAAACCAAAAAAGGCGGACGATTCCCTTATGTCATTGTCGGTATTATCGAAAGACGTTCAAAAGCGCGAAATTATGGACAATGGGCGAATTCACGCAGTCGTGTCATTCGCGAGGTATCGACATTGGTCTACAATGAAATGAAAAAGGAGCATCAGCTGCTGTAGTTCAGGTGGGAGTACTTTTCCTACCTTTTTTATGCATTTTTCATTTCCGAACCTAGTATTCTGCTTATCATTAATTGACGCATCTTTCGGTTTCTTTTCCTCTCCTGATTTCTGGTCGCTTTTTGCTCGTTTACCGGAGTTAGAACAATTTTGGTTTTCCTTCCTGGCTGAGGTGTGGTTGATCGGGGAAAAGCGAAACACCCGACTGCTGAAAGTTGGTATCTCAAAAACAATTCTGAGTGAATGATGCAGGGGGATTTTATCATTGTTTTTATATAAACGGGCACTAGTTTTATCGCCCTTTTGTCCACTTACATACGGAGAGTGCCATGAAAGTAATAATGGATTTGTGCCTGGTTCCAATGGGAGTAGGAGTCTCTGTCTCGGAATATGTGGCTGCATGTCAAAAAGTTCTTAAAAATGCAGGATTGAAAACTCAGTTGCATGCCTATGGTACCAATATTGAGGGTGAGTGGGATGAGGTGATGGCTGCAGTAAAAATTTGTCATGAAACAGTGCACGGAATGGGAGCTCCTCGCATCACTACAACTATTAAAATGGGTACCAGGATCGATCGATCCCAAACAATGGAGGAGAAGGTATCAAGCGTCTTTGATAAAATCCAATAATTATCTCACTGGTCCTGCAGCCGCTTGGGTGTATTGTGCCATAATCCAGCCGTAATGTCCTTGCGAAGTCCTGCTCTATAAAGTCAATCCTGCGTAGTACTAATAACATCGAGGAATAGTATCCCATTGAACCTGGCTTGAGACAGTAGCGGAAAAAACAGGCGCTAAAAGTCAGAATACGGGTTTGTCTAACTTATTTCATAACAAACATAAATATTAAGGCATACCGGGTTGCTAGCAATGGGCTTCTGATGGGGTCGAGGCACTCCAGTAGTAGTGTTAGACTAGACTTCTGAGTTGTTCCGTCAAGTTAAATTTAGACAAATGCTAATAAAGGTGAATTTGATTTTTTAAGTGCTTTGAGGTATTTAATTTCATCATATTTCGTTCGTTCTTTCCAACAGCGAAAC
>WTAT01000067.1 GCA_013139415.1 Desulforhopalus sp. | reverse complement strand
GCCGCAAACCCCTTGGCAAAATCCGTTTGTTGAACAGGTAATCGGCATAGCTCTCCCGGCTTTTTACACTCTCCTTCTACTCTGATCCCCATTTATTTTCTTGCAGTAGCTTTATTAAGGCGTCAACCATGGTGGCCGCAATCTGAAACCGGATGAGGGTGGTACAGCATCAAACCACTCAATTGACACTCGACGATTACGTGCATGTTGATCCTGGGTCGTGGCATCGGTGATTAACGGTTCTGATTCGCCTTCACCAGTAGATTCGATAATAGATTCATCCACACCCCTGTCTATAAGTGCCCGGCGAATAGTTGCTGCTCGAGCTTCAGAAAGTGTCTGGTTGTGTTGCTCACCACCAGTAATATCAGCATGACCGGTTACCCATACAATCGCTGGCCTGGCCATTGTTATCCAGACAACCATAGAGTCCAATTGCTCCGCCGCATTTGATGGCAGCGAACTTTGGTTGAATACAAAACTGTCTATAGTGCGCTCACGCAGACCGCGCAGGGAGAACTGGGGGGTGTTGCCTGTGCCAGGTACTGGTGTTTGTATTGACGGTGTCTGTGTCGTTAAGTTGGGTAATGTGGGTCCTAAAGGTGGGGCCTGTTGTCCAGGCAATGGTATTCCTGGCAGCGTCGTGGTCGGAGATTGTTGTTGTGATGACCCAGGATTAAGTAAACGCGGTATGTCACGGGTACCATAAAAATCAGTACTGCCTCCCAGATTCGGAAATACACCGAAATCTAATTGACCCTCGCTGTACTGAAATCCCAGACCCCGGTTTAAAAATAAACCAGGGATAGGTAACTGTTGGGTTGGTGGAAAAAAACTGGCAGCCGGTCCGCTCACGCTAGGTGCCCGCATGGGCCCTACCCCAAACTGGAATCGCCAACCACTCCCGGAACTGCGTCGACGCCTGCGCCGTTCTTTATCCTCATCGTCATCCTTTTGAATTTTATCACTTGGGACATTACTTAAACGGGCCGCACTTAATGTATTAGGTGAACTGGTACCCTGCTGTATTGTATGGGCAAGCTCATGAGCCATCAAACGTTGACCTTCTCTGCTGTGAGGTTGATATTGACCATCCCCGAACACTACATTCCGGCTCAGGGTAAATGCCCTGGCATTAATACTATTAGCCAAATTAGCAGCGCGATTATCCACATGGATTCTAACCTGACTGAAATCATGTCCAAAACGGGGCTCAAAATAACTGCGAGTTGATTCGGACAGTGGCTGCCCACCCCCTTTTAGTGACTGGATACCACTGGCAACATTCGGGGTAACCGCTGGTGTATGACCGGATGAATCCTTGGTTTGTACAATGTTGTCTTTCTCGAGTTTTTGCTTACAACCCGCAGAGAGACGCTGGATAGAATTTCCTGGGGACAAACCTGATATTTGCAACCTGGAATCTGTACCCTGCCCATCTGGTATTCTCATCACCTGATCCGCCACCCGATCGGCCTCTTGTTCGTATTTATCATTGGCAGCACCAATCTTGAGTTTGGGCTGGATAAGGGAGGGTGGTATCAGACTTGAAATGGTTTGTCTTTCGGATACTAACTGAACAGGCGGCGCAGGTTTAAAGACGCTACGGTTAGCAACCACTGTGGTATGTTTTGATTCCGGAAATAATGATCTATGGGACATAGCTTAACCCTCCATAGGTTACAAGCTTTATACCTGGTAATAGCGGTGAATTATGTTCCATTTAGTTTTTCCTATGCCATAATTATATGCATGATTCCAAGCTAATTCGAGTCAATTTCCAATAACAGATTTGGCTGCTCCCGTCTGAGCGATGGGGATTTCCTCATCACTGTCATCGACTTCCCGTCAATGTAGCTTGCATTTGGGACCTGGACTACCCGAAATTACAGAAGTACAGGCATGTACCGTAATGGTATTTCCTGTGGGGTGCGCATCACCTAATCGACTGGCCAGTCTCTGCCTCTTGCTCATATTTGTCTTTGAGGGCGCCGACTTTGAGTTTGGGATGAATGAGGGGTTTGTTGTGTTTAAAAGGGTTTGTCTTTGGTATATCAAAGGTGCAGGGCTAGATACGTCTTGGTTGATAATGGCGGCGGTGCTTTGTCATGACAGTAAAAAACTACATCCCTTTTATGAGTCTGTTGATTTAGTGATATTTTCGTTCGAGATCAAGGCATATGAAAAAAATAACCGGAGGCATATAGTCGATATCTCGGAGTCTCGTTCCTCGCTTACCGGAGGATTATTTTTTTCATATAACGCAGAGATCGGGCGAAAACACAGTAAATCAACGGGCTCTTTTATCAACCTAGAAGCACTGTCCTGATCGCTTCTGCATAAGACATCAATTCTGTACTACGTTCAGCTTGACTAACGGCTGCTGCTCGACCACTGCAAGTTCCACCTGGGCCGTAATCTGCCGAAGTACAGTTGAGTGGGGGTTCGACAGTAAAAATACTCATTCCACGCGCCGACGCGTAATCACCCAATGAGACCCCTGCTGGTGAAACACCACTCCAGTGCGTCGTATCGAGATTCCCTAAGGTACCAACATTACCTGCTACCGAGGGATGTGATTCGCGTGCAGTTTGTTGCGTGCGGGATAACGCCCCCGACTCTCCTGCTCTGATGAACTGCCGGCCTTCGCGACCGGTGATCGTCGATGTGGAGGCATCGATTGCCCTGGCTGCTCTTAGAGCCAGATCGTGATCATTTTGCTGCACATTCGCAATCACCGACTGTTCGCAAATGGAGTGGCGTACATTGGCTGGCAGTACATTTCCTGCAGGTAGCGCACCTAAGAGGGCTGCACAGCCCCTTACAGTAATTTCTTCGGTTGAGTTCAGGCGACGAGGGTCGGCAAACACCCCCCCTGCACCTGGACGCCGAGTGCCATGGATACTAATGATCCGTTCAGGACGAAATCGTTCCATCAAGGCCATAAGAATTATATTTTCATCCAAGATGGGACGCGCCTGTGGGGTTCCACTTGTATTAGTTGCACTAGTTGCGGGTGCGGCAAGCGGACGGCCTGCCGCATTTCTAGGTGCAGTCGCCAGAGTTTGGCTTGGATCAGGCAAGTTTCGGTTTGTCTGTGTTGATCTCTGCCGTCTGCGAGCAGCAACGTTTTCAGGAAAAAGTGAAGGGACAACAATAACCGAAAACAGTGGAAGTAGAGGAGGTGTCGCGGACAGTCCCGTTTGCAGATCAGTAATCAATTGGTTAGCAACTTCGACACCCTGAACCTCAATCCCGTGTACACCCGCCACAACCAGGGCACGTCTAGCTGTGGTTCCGGGAAAGAAATGAGCCCTGACCGGAGGAGGCCCACTCGAACTGTTGCGCGGATTGATTCCAAAGCTTGTTTCGCTCAATTGCCCTTGACGAATTTGCTGAGCTACCCACAGATCGTCAGGGTGGCCTGCAAGGATACGTACTAACTCCGCATCCACATCAGTATCAGTTTGAGCGGCTTGAATGTCACTTTGGGCCAGTCGTGCAAGTAATGCTTCGAGGGATGAATCAGCGACATGTGTATTTCGCACCGAATCGGATAAAGGGCTGCGTTGAATATGAGAAATATTTGCCCCTCCAGATATTCGTGCCCGTGTAGAATTTGTTGCAGGATAACTGGTTGTGTTTTGTTGGAGAACATGAGTCAACTCATGCGCGATCAGTCGCCTGCCTTCACCACTACGGGGTTGATACTGTCCCATCCCAAACACCACATCCTTGCCCAAAGTAAACGCTTTAGCGTTAATTTTATTGGCCAAATCTGCGGCACGACTATCAGAATAAATTCTCACCTGACTGAAGTCATGGCCATAACGTGGCTCAAAATAACCACGACTGGACTCTGATAGTGGTTGACCAGCACTTTTAAGTGACTGAATAGCACTTTCAATATCTGGTGTTACTTCCGGTGTTTGCCCTGTTCCTTTCGCCTGGAGAGCTTCCTCCTCTTCGGCCTCTTGCTCATAATGGTCGTTGAGGGCGCCAATCTTGAGTTTGGGCTGGATCAGGGGTTTTGTTGTGGTTGAGAGTGTCAGCCTGTTGGACACCAACGGTACTCGTGGGGTGTGTTTAATCACCTTACGACTTGCCGCCTCAGGTGTATACCTGGTTTGTGTGGTTAGCAACCTTGCATTCATCACTCACTCGCTCATCATTTTTTCTCTTTCAGGTTATATTCTCACATTTTAATGCCGCTGCCCCTTTAAATCACATACGCAGTAGCTCAGGATCTCGCCCGCCTGCCCGGTACTCTCGTCTAAATGTTCGATAGAAACCACGATTACCTTGATACATGGTAAACCAGGGATTCACACGTTGGAAAGCTGCATTGACTTCAGATGTAACCACGCTTGTGTTATCCCTGGCTACTACAGTAGCAACATGAAAATTTGTTAAACCTTTTCTTACCCGTTCAGTATTATTCCACGGTGAAAATATTTCTTCCTCAACAGCCTCTCCTCCGCTACTGGATACTGGACGGATGTAATACGCCTCTCCTGGTTGTAGATCGGAGGCTGGACGTAATGCAATGCCTGGCCGGCTAATTCTGTTCATTTGAGCAGTTCGACCGGCAAGGCCGATTAAATGTCTGGCATATTGACCACAATCGTTAGCTAAGTTACCTAGTATTTGACTTAGATCCAGTCTGTTTTCCCATTTTTTGGGGTAACCGATATAGCTGGTGCTTTCTTGATTGAAACCGCCAGCGGGTATCAAATTAGGGGCGCTATGTAATCCATAGAGCTTAGTTGTATCTCGTCGACTATATCCATATTCCTGCCTTGATGAGTATCGCACATCAGGCAGGTGACGAGACAATAGCCTTAGGATCCTTAGGACCCTCATGACTCGCTCAAATTCCGCAGCATTTAAATCATCCTGAAGACGCGATAGGAGATCACCATATTTTCTTCGATATGCAGACTCCAAATTAACTATGGCGCTACTATCACTCCCTAAACCCTCCAGTACACGAAAAATCGTGGCTTCATCAGTACCTGCTCCTGCCATCGCCAAATACAGTTCATCTTCCGGCTCTAACAGGCCCTGGTTGAGCAAGCGGAGCACTTCAGTTAATTCTGAGCCACTGAACTCACTCCGTATATCAGCCTCCAGCTCTCGATTGGTCAGGCGTCGGTAGGCAATCTTAATAGCATGGCGCTCAGCAACAGTCCTACCAGTAAGAGCCGCATATACCGCTTCTTCATCAGTACCGACTCGATCCATTGCCCGATCAAGTTGATGTGCGATCATATCTGCAAGACTGCGTGCAGCTTCTTCACCTTCTCGAATTGCTGCTGTGGGTGAAAATATAGCCAGATGCCTCATTTCAGAGTCGGTAAGCTCGTCTCTTAGGTCAGCAATCAGTAATCTGCCGTACATCTCCTGATAAACACCAGCAATTGCATCTACCTGTTCCTGGGTTCTACCCGAAAATGAGGAATAAATTGCTTCTTCATCTGTGCCCCACCCTGCCATCGCCTCCCTGAGCCGGCGGGCAATTTGTCTTAACATTTCTTCACTTAGCCCGCCGCTTACAGCAGCTCCCAATGATGGAGCCGCGTCTCTTTGCACAAGAGACACATTACCGTTTCGAGAGTTAGACTGTTGCACCACATGCGTTAGCTCATGCGCCATCAGCCGTCTACCCTGATTGTTATGAGGCTGATATTGTCCGGCCCCAAATACAATATTATTTTTCACTGTAAATGCGCGGGCATTTATTTTTGAAGCAAGATCAGAGGCACGATTATCTATATGGATGTGAATTCTGCTGAAATCGTGTCCGATACGCGGTTCAAAAAAATGACGTTCTGATTGAGACAACGATCGGCCACCGCCGTGCAGCGATTGTATGCCACTGGCAATATTCGGCGTTACCTCCGATGTTGGGCCAGAGGCCTTGGTCTGGATCAATTCCTCTTCTTCCTCTTCTTCCGGTTCTGCCTGACGTTGGACCAGCGGTGTTATGGTATTCGCAAGAGGATTAATGTGAAGTGGTGTTGGTTGCGGTGAGGATGCTTGGATTTGCACGGCATCCGGATCAGGTATACACCCTGAGGGTACTTCCTGGGGGGCGTGCATCACCTGATCTGCCACCAGGTCGGCTTCTTGTTCATATTTATCGTTAGGCGCGCCGACTTTGAGTTTGGATTGGATGAGGGGCTTTGTTATCTCTGAAATAGAGTGTGATCCGGCTACCAGTGGTGGCCGGGTTGAGGGCAAAAAAGAGGCTGATGAATGAGGGTGAGCGATGTTGTTTTTTACCGCGTTAATTGCGTTATCACTCTCCTGTATAGAAACAACGGCCTTACTCATCGCTTAATCTACCCGGTTAATATTTCATAACAATTATCAGACTCAACGATTAAACTTTTCTTTGTCCAAAAACGGAAAAGGCTCTTCCCCCATGAACACTGTATCGGACCCGCGTGTTCGTTTTGCGGGTTTTTCTATTTTTCCTTTTCTGGTCACTTTTCGCTTTTCTACGCGCCGATGTTGGGCAACGCCAGTTTGATAATTCGGAGCACCATGTTGATGATCTTTTTAAGCAGAGTGACGTAAGCTATCTTGGATTTGTCCTTACTCGTCGGTGGTGGGAGTAAAGGAACGTGCAGATGCCCAACCGGCACTTTGCTTTCCGCGATGCCTTTCTTCTTGTTTCCATGTCGAAGCAGCGCTGTCCGATAGAAGATTTCGTTAGAAAGATAGCCCCCTCCCGAGCCCTCGACTGATCTCGCTTTTTGCGGAGGATTCTCGGGCTGTTTTGGCAGGCTCATTGGTTTACCACCGGTCTCAACAGGGCCATACCCGCTGCTTAGTTTAGGACGAAACATGAATTCCGTTTCGTCTTCAGTTTCTTTGCCCGGCCTCTTGCCCCTCCGTCGCAGCTCCTTGATGATCTCCTTGCGCGGTAATGAGCTCTCGAGAAATTCAGGGCCCCTGAGGCGCTTCTTGCCCCGCCGCGGTTTCCCAGACTGTATCTTGCCTAAATTGTCGGAGGCACCGGAAGTTCTGCGCTTTCCCGCCCACTTTTCAAGTTCGAAGGCGTCTGCGAGCCGCTTTCTTCGATTCGGGTGCTTTTTGTCCCGCCCCATCCTATGGTAATCGAGACCTCCCTGGCTGATCGTCATGATCATGTCGACGCTGTTCTCGCCCCTCAGATACCGGCTGAATGTACTTTCGACTATACCTTGGTCGAAATCGACAAAACGTACGGGGAAGATGACACTTTCGACACGGCCCTTGACCTTACCCTCTTGAATCGTCTTGCCGTCGAGCGCAAGCACTGCGGCACCCGAAGGATTACCCTGTCGCCGATTCCACATCCCGCCAGGTTGATCCGGGTCCGACCATTGGAAGCCAAACGGGTCGAAGCCCGAGATCAAGATGCGGCGGTTGCCTTTGGCCATGCTTTCCGGGAAGCTGATGTCTCTACGCCCACGCGAGATTCTCTCAAGCATCTCGATGAGATCGAGGCGTTCGGCCTTCAATAACCGGTATCCCGAGGGGCTGTAGCTACGGATCAAAGAGGCCATCTGGAGTCGAGCCCAGTACAGAGGCCGGTCGTCGACCGTAGGACCGCCCTTCGTCTTGCCATCCATGCCGGACTGCACCGTCGTTTTAGCAAGCTTCCAAAGCCGCCACGCATACCGCAGAACCATCGTCTTTGCCTCAACCTTTGACGATGCTCCCCCGAGCTTCTTCTCGAACTCCTGAACGATCAGGTCGAAACCACTGTCATTGAGGATCTCTTGTGGCACGGACTCTTTGGCTACCTTTTCCTCCTCGGTCAATGTAAGCACGGACGACTTCTTCTTAGACGGACTCTTGGCGAGGTCAAGAAATAGAACGGAACGGAAGAAGCGCCTCATGAAGGACATCCCTCTGCCGACTTGATGGGGAGAGGTCGGCCCATGGGGGTTGTAGAGGTCGACAGTGCGCGCGCTGGTATCGACCTTACGCACAGTATACCCGTGATTGCCAATGACCGGACTTTTACCGCTCCTTGCAAGGGCATCGTCGCCACTACCCTTGAGCTTCTTCTTGAACTTCTTTTTGAGCGAGTAGAAGACGACGGGCAGCTTCTGATCAACGAAGTGGTCCTTCAGTTTCGCGAAGAGCTTCTTCGGGGACAACTCTCCGGGAAGCTCGAACCGTTTGGCCTTCTTCCCCGTCAACCCTTTTGTTGGAGATTTGATCCTGCGGCCTTCGATCGCCAAGTAGTCCGGCTTTTTTGCCTTCCGTCGTGCCTTGCTCGTGTGCCGAAGTGCCCAGCCCTTTTCGATCAGCATGGGCCAGAGCTCTTTCCCGCGAAAGGCGGTGTCGCCGGGGCTCGAATACACGGGATTCCCCGACTCATAGGTCACGAAGACTGTCGTCACAGAGGCCTCGACATGACCATCGGGAAACCGAACGTCATAGGTACCGTCCGGATTTGGGGTGATCATATTCTCGATGACCTCAGGATGAGTTTGTGCAATCCCCGCAAGGATCGCCATCAGATAACAATCGCCGAGAAAGCCCTGATTGACATCGCTGATATGAACAGCACGCTCATCCGCCGAGCTCCAGACAAAAGGCGTTCCTTCGATGGTTCCGGTCGAGAAGTTCTCCGGCGCCGATTTGTTTTTTGCCTCAGGCGTGGAGCCCGCATGATCTCGCTCCTGTTTCGCCTCGACCCAGTCCAGGAGCTCAGTCGTCAGTGGAATCTTGACGCCCAGACCGCCACGTTTGCGTTTCAGCTCGCTCGCCAAAGCTGTGTTGACGGAGGCAGCGTCACGCTCCGAAGCGTCATCCCGTTCATCGTGCTCCTGCTGCAGTTGAACTGCAGTCCTCCGTAGAGAAGTTAAAGGGGCCGGTGCCCTTTTATGCCTTGCTCTGCTTCCACCATTTTGCTGTACAACATGCGTCAATTCATGCGCAAGCAATCTTCTCCTCGAAGAACCACCGGAAAAATAACCTCTGGTCCCAAACACAACATCATGCCCAACAGTAAAGGCCCTGGCATTAATACTTCGCGCCAAATCTGCAGCCCGGTTGTCTGCATGTACACGAACTTGACTAAAATCCTGGCCAAAGCGGGGTTCCATAAATGCTCGGGTTGGGGAGTCCAAAGCTTGTCCACCGCCTCTCAGTGCCTGAATTTGAGAAGCTGTCTCTGGGTTGAGTTGAGGTGTTTGTCCTTCACCTGCCTTGGTCTGGAGCAATTCCTCTTCTTCCTCCTCGGACTGGCGCTGGATGATGGGTTTCGTCTGTATGAGTTCCTCTTCTTCCTCTTCCTCGGCTTGACGTTGCAGTTTTTCTTTACACTCCGGACAGACCCGCTGAATTTGTAGCGGGGAATTTTGGGTTTGCACGGCACCCGGTTCGGGCATTCTCATTACCTGATCCGCTACCCGGTCGGCTTCCTGTTCGTATTTATCATTAGGCGTACCGATCTTGAGTTTGGGTTGGATGAGGGGTTTTGTTATATTTGAAATAGATTGTGACCCGGCTACAAGTGGTGGCAGGGTTGAGGGCAAAAAAGAGGATGATGATCGAGGGCGAGGGGCGTTGGTTTTAGCCACGTTAATTGCGCTATCACTCTTCTGTATGGAAACAGCAGCCTTACTCATCGCTTGATCTACCCAGTTAATATTTCATAACAATTATCAGACTCAACGTTTCGATTTATCTTTACCAAAACAATAGGCGCAATAATTGTAATCCAGCGCCAATGCCTCTTTCCGGGTCTTGAAGTTGATCCGGTGATCAACTTTGATCTCATCAATCTGACAGGCGGGGTTTTGGTTTTTCAGGTCGTGCAACTCCCTTGAGTTGGAGTTACCCAGGTAACGTGTTTTGGGTTGCTGTGGGCGATCTATATCTCCGTCATCTAATACAACTTCCAGATACTGTGCCTGTCCCGCCAGTATTGCCAAGGGTCTTTTGTCTCTATGCACGGTGACATTGTCTTTGCCCAGCACATACAAAAAACCTTCCATTTTTTTATTTGTCGCTGATGTATCTCGAGCGTCATCGGCAACTTTTTTTATTGTTAGATTAAAGTATCCCGTTTTATCTGTGATTTCACTACCGCAGGTCTCTATGGGACAGCCGCTTCGGTCGTAGAGGCCTGTCTTCATTCCCGGAACCGGTTCCAACAGGTTGTTTATTACCCGGCCATGAACAAGCCAGCTACTGCTTTCCACCCTCGGAGCCTCTGTCTGCGCACGGACAGACTCCATTTTCAGGTTGCGTGCAACTTCATAATTGGTAGCGATCTTTGCTTGCAGGGCCACGACTCTGGGGTGGTTGTCGCCTAATTTCTCAGTCAGACGCAATCGTTCACGTTCCTGGTTTTTCGTCTTGATGGCGCGTACGCGATGCAATTTCTGAAAGGATTCGGCTCTGACAGGGTCTGCTGATTTTATAGCTTGATCAAGTTCATGCTCAACTTGCGATTTCGGGATGTTGCATCTTTTTACAGTAGCCATGATTATTATCCTTCATCAAGTTTAAGAAACCCTTCACAAAATCCACTGCCGGTCGGGTCTATAAAGACGATATTGTGATTTCTGATGGTCCGATTTGGTAGTGCAGCCTCCCTTACTATCAGACAGTGGGTCGCCTGATTATCTGTCGCCGTATTCATAAACAATCCCCAACTGAAAGCGGATATCAACGCATTTAATAAACCTTCCTTCATACGGTTATCCGACATCCGCACTGACAATCCAAATAGAAATATGGGGAATAGCACAAGATCATAACCGCTGATTAAATCCAGATTACAATCACACTGGTTATTGTGAAAACCAATATCATCCAGGCTGAGAACTAACACCGAGCTTAAAATAATATTATTAACCGGGGTGCCTAGAAGATCGCAGACAATTTGGTTGTCGTTGACCAATACATTTCCGCTGGTTAAGGATCGCCCGAGCGCCCTATCATCGAGCCCGTCCTGGCCTGCCATTTGCGTCGCAGTGGCTGGATCATAGGAAGCCTTGCCCTGGCTGATGGCGACAAAGGTCATCAGTTGTTGCAGATACAATTCATCGGAAATTCCCAGGTTGATGATTGAAACGGTCGAAACCCGGGAAACCAAAGATTCAGCATTTGAAATCACGCCACGGCTGGTAAACTGGTTATTCGTTACCGAAACCGGCCCCAGGGCGGTCACGGATAATGCCTTGCCCAAAGGCTGAACCACAACATTGTTGTGAACCGTGAGGGCAGGCACACCGTTTTGTCGCGAGATTGGCAGTTTACCGGTGCCCAAAGGTGTCGTGGGCGCGATAGCAAACTCGATGTGAATACCAGCACGGGGACCTGGAGAAGACTCCTGTTGTATTCTTCGTCCATTGTTAATGATCCGGTTATCACTGACCTCAGCCCCCTCGGCATGCAATACATAAATACCACATACCGGCTCATTGGTGCGTGCTTCGCCATTACCCTCAATCACATTGTGCTGAATGGAAAGCATTTCAACATCAGCAAGGGCAATGCCACCGTAACCTTTACTGCCGACCATATCTTCTTCTATCAAGGCCAGGGGTTGGTTTAAACAACCCCGGATCTCGTTGCCCGATATATCCAGACCTTCAACGATGATAAATTCATCAACCGCATCAAGATTGAAAAATGCCGCAACGCCGATACCATTCAATCCCATATCCAAAATACGATTGTGCTCAATCCGAATATCGTACAGCATGCCTATGGACTCATAAGCCCCGGTGCTGGGATCATCCACCCAGCCTACCCATTGCGCTGCGCCTGTTCCACTTGCTGCCGCCAGCGCTGTAAGGCTTCCCAGGGTAATGCCGTTGCCGATACCACCCTGGATCAGGTTATCGATCACGCGCACGTCATCCGAGGTGTTTCCTATCTGGATACCGCCACGTCCCAGGCTGACTGCAGCTGCACCCGTAGTACCCTGGCCGGGTGTAACCGTTATGCTGTTTTCTTTAATCAGAGCCCTGTCCGCAGCAACAAAGATCCCGGGCCAGTCACTGGCCTGGTTCAGCATATCGATATGGCAATTTTGAATGACGATATCACTGCCCAAATGCACCTCGATGGCGCTGCGAGTGGCGGCTGTGACGTGAAGATTATGCAATTCGATGTCCTGCATGGCGCCGGTTGTGATTTCTTCAAGCAAAACCCCGTTAGCGATATCACTGGCCTCGATTTCCAGCGATGCGATACGAATGGAGGTGGAATCCGTTACATGAAACACCGGGGCTGTACCGGCTCCTCCCCCGGTAGGGACCGGTGAGATAACCTTTGATCGCGTTGCGCAACCCTCGATTATTATGTTATGGAGGTTATCAATGACAATATTATCCTCATTGTATTCACCCGGTAAGACACATACCTTGCCACCCGTTATTGGCAGACTGTCCACCGCCGCCTGGATAGTCTGGTAATCACCACGACTGTGGACCTCGTCCCCCACTGTCACGGTACAACAGGTCTGGTCTTTTAACTCCAGTGGCCAGTGTATGCGGCAATCCTCGATGGTGGTGGCGGTTACGATAGCCAGCCGGGCATAATGGTGATGAATACCCTCGGGGGGAGCCTTGTCCAGTAACTCAACCGAGGCATCTTCAGTACGAGCGGCAAAGAGCCAATAATCTCCAACCTTGAATTCACCACCGCCGGGTTCAAGATCAAAGTTGACTGTGATGCCGTCTTCCAGCACAACAGATATGGTTGATGCCTGGACATCTATGAGACCATCGGTACTGCTAGCCAGATTCCTGACGACAGCACCAGTGGTATCCCTGATGACACCTGATTGATCCCACTTGCGAATACGTGTATGGCGCGTGGGGTCTGTTGCCTTATCAATGCCGCTAGTGGGAAAATCCCCGGAAAGGACCCCGGTTAATGTTATGGTATTGGAGGCATAATCAACATGGTCGACTTTGGCCATCTCACCTGGCAATCCGGCAAATTCCTGTTTGTTATCTGTGATCTCTACCCAGTCTCCCACTTCGAAACGCCGGAACTCGTCCCATTGGGGCTGCACAACCGTCAACTCGGTACCATCAATGTGGGTGACCGCGGTTGCCACCGAGGCATTATGCCGGGCCCATTTGAAGGTGGCCGTACCGAGTGGACCACCCTGGTGTACCTCAACACGGTAAAGCCGGTTTTCCAAGCCACGATAACCTTCACCGGGAGGGATCAGACACGGGTTCTCACTGGGATTGACTGGAACCGTGTCCGTGGTTAAACGACCGGCCGAGGGTAATATTTCACTATCCCACTCAGAGAGTGTATCCCAGCATTCCGGATCACCTGTTGTAGTGATGGCCTTCGCCCGCACCTGCCATACGGTTTGCATGCGTGTCGTGGTGTCAATACCTACGGCCTTCTCGATGATCCCGGGATCTTTCAGGTAGGTGACTTCACGTTGCCAGACATCGAGATAAACGAGATAGGGGGCCGCAGGTAATACTTCATCACCAATGCCGAATATTAAATATGGTTGCTTGGCATAAGGAACAGGCTCGGTTGTCTTCTCTTCATCCAGCGCTGCATCAAAAACCTTGGCGTATGCAGTACCGCTGTCATCATAAAGACGGCCATGATTTTCAGCCAGCAAACCATCCACGTACATACGCCCGGGATGAATCAGCAGACCTCCCCCACCATCGGAGATAATCCAGAAACCATTTTCTGTTTCCCTGGGCACCACGGCGCGGCCGATGGTATCGATAGTCTGCGCACGCTTGCGCCGGTTTTGAATAGCAGCCTGTTCATTCCAGTCCGAATCCAGCTGGACCTTTCCCTGTTGCATCAAGACATCGCTGTAGTGTTTACCAGCCTTGAATGCCTGCTTACTGTAATCACCGCCCATAGCTATCTTCCCTTTATAATCAGTTTACGTAAAAGATGCCTGCTTGCAGACCGTACCTGAGATATTCATCCAGCCGCACACGCAAATCAGTTTCACGTTGCGGCTGGTATAGATCGTGAAACGCCCCCATTTCCGACTCATCATCGGCGCCGCGAGTAATCTCCTGCGGGCACGACAAGGCAAGCTGGGAATACGCAGGCCTGCCATAACGCTGATCGGTAAATACCGGTTGTATTTGTCTTTCTATCCAATTGGTAATTTGTTGTTTTTCCGCATCGGTAAGTGAGACCCCGTATTGCTCCGCATCCTTGATGGCCTTTTCGATTGCCAGGTCTGGTTGGCAGCGATAACGCCGTGGCACCATCGAATCCGGGGGCACATAGGAAAAGCGAACACAGCCGGATTGTTTTTGTTCCGATATTACCGGAGCCGTCCAGCTATCAGTTTCCAGTAAAGCGGCCTTGAAGATGGTGTTTGAAGCCAGTTCCAGACGTCGGGTATGAACCTTACCGATGATGGTGCTGTTTTCCACCTCAAGCACGCCACCTGCCGCTTCACCATCAAGCGCCGCGCAGGCGACACTGGTTTCATCTGTTGCATCGATTATGCTGTTGTTGATCTTTACTCTCGCCCCTTCAACGACACGCAAGCCACCGAGGATGCACTGTTCGATTTCTACGGTGACATTTGGTGACTCTATGACGAGGCAGGGCAGTGCAGGCGATCCGGGCTCACTTTCAATGTCCAGACTGCGTCCGGGAACCAGCGTGCAATGGTGCAAGCGTAAATGTTCTAAATCAGAATCGGCGGGAACCCGCACCTGATTCTCGCTTATGAGCAAGCCATTCAGGGAGGCTCTTGAATTCGTGCCACCGGTAATGACCAACTCAGCCGGTAACACCAAGCTTGGACGGCTCTCGTTAGCGGCCCGTAACTCTATCCGCGCATCAGCATTGACAATGATACTCGATGGTGCAGTGGCACCACTGTAACGACCGCTGTTTTCGACCTCGACAGCGCCAATGCCACCCAGTGCATCAAGCGCATCCTGGATGGAATCGGGGGAGTGAACACTGGTAGCTGATTGCAACGTGGCATCGAAACTGTCGGCCCGTTCATATTCACCGCCACCCATGTCGGCACTAAAGCCATAGTGATAAAAAGCTTCTACAGTAGCGTCCACTGGATAATCAGTCCCCAGAACAATGCGCCCCGACTCCGGATCTATCGCTATGCTGTCACCCGTTACCGGTGTGTGGGCCCAATCGCTGCCGGGTAGAATCGTAGAGAGATTACATATTATGATTCTGGAGATATCGGTGTCGACACCATCCACCCGCAGATAGAGGCTCTTCCCTTCCCCATAGTAGCGATTAAGATATTTATCCAGCACGCGACGACTGATGGGCATGGGTACATTGATGGGTTCGGCGAGATGGGTAATATAATCTTCGGGTACGGGATCGGTGAACAAAGGCGTGTTGTTGCCCAGGGGGCTGAATAAAAAGCGCCGGTCAGCAAAAAAAGCAACGGCAGGCGACCACTCCAGGGGATAGGCCCCCATGCGCCAGATAAAAATGCCGATATTGGGGATATTATAACGTCCGCCATCACTGGCAATACGCCGTACCTCCACCGTGTGCGCCACCGTATCAAAGGCCGTGTTCAGCCGTTCCAGGGTTTCCCACTGCCGCAGGTCCGGCGCAAAGTGATTATGCGGACGCAGGTGATTCATGAACTGGGTTGTGGCCAGTAACTGGAAATACTCCACCACCCGTGACGGCCAACCGGTCACATCACGGGCCAGTTGCTCCAGCATGGTGGCCGTACCCTTTCGTCGACGATAGGCAATGGTATTGGCCACTTCAGCGCGACGGCTAATCACCCGAGGAGCTACACCGTGCAAGGTACGATTGCCGATCAGGTCACCGATATAGGGAACCACCCATTCCGCACAGGTCTCGATAAACTGGTCGTCATAATACTGTTCCAGGTTTTCTTCCAGTACCGCAATCTGTTCTGCGATCACCGACAGCAGGGCCTTTAACGGTTCACCTTGTTCGCCATCACGGATTCGATAGACCGATGGCAATAAGTCGTACAAGTGATCAACATCGAATTTCATGATTTCACTCCAAGATTGGTCAAAGGCGCCGCATCCAGTACCAGCAGTTCAGCACCGAGCAGTTTATCGGAAGTGCTGTCTTTCTCCGGCAATGCTGCGTTGAGGCGAGTACTTGGTGGAATCGTTTCGGATTCATCTGTCCGATAAAGTCTGTCGATATCGACTGCGATCACACCAGGTACCTCCTGGATCACCGCTATCACTTCACTCAACATCACCGGTTGACCGAACTCCCGTACCGAAAAGGAAAACGCTTCGCGCAGTTGTGATTTGGTGTCAGCCAACACATCTTCCTCAACATAGGTGGGATCGACAATGATATTACCGGCGATCCTGAATGGCGCCGAGCGATAGGAAAGCACCCTGAAATCAACCAGGGGATCGCCTGCACCAAGCAGTGCATTTGAAAGATTGGTATGCAGCTTACTGCCAGACTCGACTGCTGCACCCTTCGGTCCGGCAACGGTGATCAGGATGCGTTTTTTGTCGCCATCCCAATACTCGATAGCCAGGGATTTTGCGATTCCGGCAAAGGCGCGACTAAAATCCTCGTAATCCTGTAACGATACCGTACGATCAAGAGTCAATACGGTAAGCGGCGCATTCTCACGGGCATTGACCAGCTGTTCGGGATCATCCGCACCGCTGGGGGGCAGCGGGTTAATCGCCGCCTTGAGACCCAGAGGGCGGGTCATCAGCTGATTGAGTTGTCTGGCCTTAACCAGGCCACCAAGACCAATCCCCTTGCGATATGTGGCACGCACATTATTCTGACCACTGGTCAGTCTTGCACCGTTAATGCCATCACCAAATTGCACGGTGACCTTGCCATCATCGTCTATGAAAGTGGTATAGACATGTTCATCAGGAACCCGCCCGTACAGGGTCGGCACCTCATTCCAGAGGACATTGTCAACCCGAATCTCCAGTGTGGATTTAACACCACCGGACGCAGCGGCGCTCACATAGGTCAGGGGGACTTGTTTTAATACAGACTTTTGACTGGCCTGTCCGGCATCGCCGCTGCCCAGCAGTTCACTTACGGTCTCACCATGGGTAGCAAGGGCAACATTGGCATTTATTGTCACCGAATTGCGGACATAGGAATATTTCAAGGAGTTCTCGAATAGCACGACGGTAAAGCCATTTTCGATCAACACCCCTTTCAGGGTAACGACTTCACTCTCGGTTATCCCCTCCAAATCGGCCCGTTCGCCATTAAGGATTGCACTTTGCCCGGTCCGCAGATGCAGATAAGGACCATCCAGGGTTAGACTGTCCCCCATGACATCATTTTCTATCGGAACCTGTGCTAAAATGAGTTGCTCACTTTGTGCAAGTACGGTGGTGTTACGTATGGTATAAGAACTATGAAACGTGCTGCTTGCACTGACCTTCAAACGCGACACTTTGGCACTCATTGCATAGTCACTGCGTGTCAGTGTAAAGTTCTCCACAATCTGGTAGACATTTTTATTTGTGGAAGACTGTAAAATAATATAACTACCGTCAACAATCTCGGGATATTCACGTTCAAGATAAATATAGCGGTAATTACCGGATGGGCCGGCATCCTGCTCTAGGGTGCGTCCTTCCCAATCATCCGGATATACCGGGGGAATAATTTCATATTCCTTAAATGAACCGTCAACCTCGTAAAGTGAAATTCGCTCCTCATAGCGCAGTTTACTCGACAAGGACGCCCACTCAACGGCAACATGTCCAAACACCGATGCCTTTTGTCGCAAGGCATAAACGCCTTTACCACCTGTAAATGACGGAAAGGCATCTAATGCGGCTTTAATTCCCTCTACCAGTTCACTCACATCCCAGCCTTGAATTTCAACCAATGCCAGGATATCTTCATTCTTCCAACAACCTGCTTCCGGGAATGCTTTTGCAGCCTCTATCAACTCAATTGTCGGCAAGGTCAGCAAAATCTCAACCGGTCCTGCACTGCTTACATTGCATGGTGTAAACGAGTCAGGTGAAACCGTTGCAAAATCTGAAAAATCAACCTGTGTGGTATTGTTTGCATCATCAGCGGAAATTGTTTTGACCTTTTTTGGCGTTTTCGTCGACAACGTTTCTATCAGCAGGGTATCACCTTGCTTGAGACCGGTATCCGTGCCGGTAAAAATTATCCTGCTCATGTCAGTGGCAAGCTGCTGCGGTTGATACAGGCGAGGCCGGATCGTGTTCCATTCCACCCGCGCCTCGATTTCTTCGACGGTCTCATATAATTGCGGGTCTTCATCCGGTCCGGGAGTACTTTGCACCTTGACACCGGTTTCGATGGTGATCTGCTTAATCGCCTGATCCGGTGCGCCGGGTGGGTCTTCCAGGGTAAACG
>WTAT01000172.1 GCA_013139415.1 Desulforhopalus sp. | reverse complement strand
TCCCCATGCACCGAAATTTGCTAAACGATTTCCAGCTACCTACTCTGTACCGTTGAATTAGTGAGGGTATCGTATGAGTTGTAAAAAAACAGACCAAGCAAAGAACCTTCCTGAAGATGCCCCCAATGCCCCCAGGGCAACCAGCAGTCGGCGGACCTTTTTAAAAGGAATGTCGATAGGGGCGGCTGCGGCCAGTGCCGCTCTTGTCACCGGTTGTGTTCCTGGGGCTGATGCGACCACTAGTGGGGAGTTAAAACTACGTTGGCAGGAATTTTTCAAGAAAAACTACCGGTTGATGAGTCAGGAAGAAAAAGATCAGACCGTTGACCGCCTGGAACGACTGGCGGCACTTAAACATAACCAGGAATTACAGATTGGCAGTGAACCGCCTATAGAAAACGTGCTGTACGGTTACGCTTTCAACATCACCCGTTGTGAGGGGTTCATGGAGTGTGTGACCGCCTGTGTGAAGGAAAACAACCTGGACAGGAAGACCAACACCCAGTACATCCGCATTTTTGAAATGGAACCTGGTCAACTCGATCCGAGCAGTGGCGATGGGCAGTATTACCATGAGGTGCCGGTGGACAACAAGTTTTACATGGGAACCCAATGTTTTCACTGTGAAAATGCTCCCTGCACCAAGGCCTGTCCAACCCGGGCGACCTGGCAAGAACCCGATGGCATTGTTGTCGTCGATTACGACTGGTGTATCGGTTGCCGTTACTGTCAGGCTGCCTGTCCGTATTATGGACGACGTTTCAACTGGGGAGATTCCGAGGTGCCCAAGGAGGAAATTACTCAGAAACAGCACTATTTAGGTAATCGAAAACGGCCCATGGGAAAGATGGAAAAATGCACTTTCTGCATCCAGCGAACCCGTAAAGGCAAGCTTCCCGCCTGTGTTGAAGCGTGTCCGACTGGATCCCGGGTTTTCGGCAACCTGCTCGATCCGGACAGCGAAATCCGCTATGTGCTAAAGCACAAAAAAGTTTTCAGGATGAAGGAAGAACTCGGTACTGAACCCAAGTTTTGGTATTTCATTGACTGATTGATGGCGTCGTAAAAAGTCCTCTGCTCCGTCATTCCCGCGAAGGCGGGAATCTAGTTATTTCAACACCTTCTAGATTCCCGCCTTCGCGGGAATGACGTAAAATTGGCAAAATGTAATTTTTACGAATTCATCATAGATTAACAATCTCATAAATTGAGATGACGTCGTAAAAGGAGCAAAATGAGCGTACTCCCAAAAAAAAATATCAGGACCTTCGTGGTGGATGTCTTTCGCTGGAACCTTAGGGGTGGGATCGGCTTTCAGCTTTTCAGGCTGTTTCTCATAGCTTGCATGGGATTTGGTATCTATGCCTATTCTTTTCAGGCGAGATATGGTCTTTCGGTTACCGGCATGAATGATATCGTCAGCTGGGGATTTTATATCTCCAACTTCACCTTTCTGGTCGGGGTGGCAGCTGCCGCGGTTATGCTGATTCTCCCGGCCTATGTCTTCCATGACCCTGATTTTCACCGGGTGGTCATAATCGGGGAGGGTGTCGCTGTCGGGGCACTGGTAATGTGCCTGAGCTTTATTGTGGTGGATATGGGTGGACCACTGCAGGCCTGGCACCTGATTCCGGGGATCGGTATTTTTAATTTTCCATCGTCGATTCTGGCCTGGGATGTTCTGGTGCTGAACGGCTATTTATTGTTAAACGGGCTAGTACCCGCCTATATATTGTACAGTCATTACATGGGGCGTAAGGCCGACGAGAGGAAATATCGACCGTTTGTCTTCCTGTCCATCTTCTGGGCTTTCTCCATTCATATGGTTACCGCCTTTCTCTACCAGGGTTTGCCTGCCCGGCCGTTCTGGAACAACCCTCTTATGGGCCCGCGCTTTCTGGCCTCGGCCTTTGCCGCCGGGCCCGCACTGATAACACTTATCCTCGCGGTAATCCACAATTTCACGACCTATAAGATTGATCGGAGCGTATTCAATAAATTGCGATTGATCATCGTTATTTCGGCGATCATCAACCTGCTTATGCTCTTTTCCGAGATATTTAAAGAGTTCTATTTTCCGACCCACCATTCGAGTTCGGCGATCTATCTGTTTTTCGGGATGGACGGACACAATTCCCTGGTGCCCTGGATCTGGACATCGGTCTGTGTGAACTTTATGGCAACCCTGGTGCTGGCCTTTAATCCCGGCAAGAACAATCCTAAGGTGCTCTTACCAGCCTGTTTTTTTCTTTTTGTGGCGATCTGGATGGAGAAAGGTATCGGCCTGATCGTGCCCGGTCTTATTCCGTCTCCCCTTGGCGAAGTGGTGGATTATCTACCCACCTGGGTGGAACTAGCCGTTACCCTGGGAATCCTGGCGCTTGGCATTACCGTGGTTAGCTGGCTGATCAGGGCGGCGCTGATTATTGAAGAGAAGTACGAAAAATAATCGTTTTACAGAAAAGATTCTCGTGAAGACAGTTGTCCCCCTCAAGGGGGGACTAAACTGAGTACCCCCCTGTGGGGTGTCACTTCTTAAGGACTGTTTTGTTCTTGCATATAGGCATCAACTTCGGCAAGTAAACTGTCACGCTGTGTATCTTCGATAAAAGATGCGCTGAAACTGTTCCGAGCCAATTGAGCCAGTAATTCGGCACTATTGCCGAGAATACCACTGATCGCTTCATAATTCTCATTCAGATACCCTCCAAAATAAGCGGGATCATCAGAGTTAATAGTTACATTAAGACCGGCTTCAAGCATTTGTGGCAGGGGATGATGTTTCATGTCGTCAACGACACACAACCTGGTATTCGATAAAGGACAAACGGTTAGGGGCATTTGTTCATCCACAAGCCGTTTTACTAACGCCGGATCCAGCATTGATGCGTTGCCATGGTCAATGCGGTCCACCTTGAGTAGGTCGAGTGCTTCATAGATATATTCAGGTGGTCCTTCCTCGCCGGCATGGGCTACGAGCCAAAAACCTTCATGTCGAGCTTTGGCAAAAACCTGCTGAAACTTTGCAGGCGGGTTGTCTTTTTCTGAAGAGTCCAGTCCCACACCAATAATTTTATCTTTATGGGCAAGAGCCATTTCGAGGGTCGCAAACGCTTCCTCTTCATCCAGATGACGCAAAAAACACATGATCAGGCCAAAGCTGATGTGGTATTCCTGCTCGCCTTTTACGAGTGCAGAATGAATGCCGTTTAATGCCGTTTCAAAAGCAATACCCCTTTCAAGATGGCCCTGAGGGTCAAAAAATATTTCAACATGACGAACTGATTGTCGACTGATTTTTTGCAGGTACGCCCAGGTCAGGTCGAAAAAGTCCTGTTCTGTGCGTAGCACGTCCATCCCCTGGTAATAGAGCTCGAGAAAATCCTGTAGCTGATTAAAATCGTAGGCTGCCTGCAGAGCCGCAACATTTTCATACGGCAGGACAATACCGTTTCTCTCAGCCAGTTGAAACATCAACTCCGGCTCTAAAGTCCCTTCAATATGCAGATGCAGTTCGGCCTTGGGTAAACCGGCAATAAAAGATTTCATCATTTACTCCTATGTT
>WTAT01000287.1 GCA_013139415.1 Desulforhopalus sp. | reverse complement strand
TATGGTGAGATAGCAAATATTATTGCTGGTTCATTCACCAAGGATTTTGAGGAGATGTATCCAAAATCCTGTCGTTTTGTCCGTAAGGAACAGGAGGTCCTCATTCCTGCAAAGGTCGATGTTGAGAGTGACAGTCCTGTAGAAAATCAGAGTTATTACCAGGTTTCTTCATCTATGATCTTAGATGGTCGGCAGATGGGTTATCTGGTAATGTTGTTGCCTGCCGTAACCTTTGGCCTGCAGGAACAGGAAAAAGTTGACGAACCAAATGTTGCTGCTGATGAACCGAAAACCATTGTCAAGGAACAGCCCCTTGAAGGGGCGCGCGACTCTTCTCTCAAAACAGATAAGATAACTGCAGAGGGACAAGTTCCTGAACAACAAAACAATCCAAACGTCGGGCCAAAGTTTGATGCGGTAAAACATAAGGAAAAAGTTAACCTTATTCTGGCTGGATGTCGGGAGAGGATGGAAACAGAGTTGGCGGCACTCCTCGGAGTTGACGTCACCCTGAGTGACTCCGAGAACCGAATCCTGAACAAGGAAGAATTTTTTCTCGATTATGTCGCCGGGCGGCAGGTAATGGTTGATATGGAAGTGGCTGGTGAGATTCTGGGCAAAAGTTATCTCTCGGTCAGCGTCAAAGATGCAATCCATCTTGGCGGCGTACTTATTATGCTTCCTCCGTCTGAGCTTGAAAACGTCATTGTGGAAGAAGATTTCAGTGAAGATTCCCAAGATGCCTATGGAGAAATAGCCAATATTATAGCGGGTGTCTATACTGCAGTATTTGAAGAAAACTATAGCTCAAAACTCCGATTCATCCGTAAAGAACTTCGGGTCATTGCCCCCGGCAAGGTCGATGTTGCATCCGATGAACCTCTACCCGACACAAATTATTATACCAGCAGTATATCAATGGCCGTTGACGGGAAACCGCTTGGCCAGATGCATATGTTATTTCCGGCAGAAATGTTGGGTCTTGATACTCCGAAGGAAAAGGATGATTCGGGTGCACTATCGGAAAAAGGGCACAACGCGCCTGCAGTAAGCGAAAGATTCTCATCAGGAATAGAACAAAGCGTAGGAGCCACCGCGGTAGATAACTCTGTAAAAGGTGCTTTGGCCAAAGAGTCTCGACCAGATATTACTAAACATAACAAGCTGGTAGATACAATCTTTGACACGTGCAGAGATAGAATGGTGGATGAGGTAAGCGCTCTCCTTGGCACCGATGTCAAATTCAGTAATCTCGAAAACTTCATTGTCAGTAAAGAAGAATTCTTTTTTGATGAGGTGTCCGGCAAGCAGGTAATTGCCAATATGGATGTGGTTGGTGAGTTGGAAGGGAGAAGCTATCTGTCGATCGGTCTGCGCGATGCCATTAGGATCGGCGGCACCTTGATCATGCTTCCCAATTCGGAACTTGAATCGGTTGTTGCCGAGGAAAATTTTGGTGAGGATACTCAGGATGCCTATGGTGAAATAGCCAATATCATATCCGGCGTGTATTCAGCTGTTTTTGAAGAGAAATACACCAAAAAGATTCGATTTATCAAAACCGGCCTGCAACAGATCGCTCCCATGAAGGTGGATATTGCTGCAGATGAGCCAATCTCGGATCAAGACTATTACCTGAGTAGGATGGATCTGACACTGGGAGATCTTGAGTTAGGTAAAGTAAATATCCTTTTGCCTGCTGAACTTTTCCAGCTCAGTGGCATGAGACCGGGCAGTGTTATCGGAGAAGAAGAAAAACTAGTTCCAATTGAAGAGGCTCCTGCTGATCTGGAAAAAACAGATCAGGGATGTGCCCGGAAGAGTGAAGAAAATGATCTGAAAGCACTCGATATATTAGTGGTTGGTGATGATGAAGCGGAAGCGACAAAGATCGCAGGTGTGCTTGGACAGTCAGGGTACTTGGTTAAAACGCTCTCTTTTAAAGACAATCTGCACAATTACATTCCCGGCAATCTGAGGGCAATCTATCTGGTGATGAAGGATGTTAATGAGCAGGTATTTGGTGTAGCCATCAAGGTGAGCTCCGCATGTTCCGTGCCACTGATCGCTGCAGGACCTGACTGGACAAGAACCAAGGTGATCAAAGCTGTAAAGTATGGTGTACGGGATATATTGCTCACGCCCGCTTCAAGGGAGGAAATTGAAGAAAATGTGAACAACAATCTACTTGAACTGGCAGCCTGACGAGCAGTATTAAGATTTTCGTCAAAGTTTATTTCTCCCAATCCCCATCAATATCTTTTTTCTTTATCTTTTCAAGCAAGGTAGTTCGCTTTAAGTTTAACAGACGTGCAGCTTCTTTCTTATTTCCTTCTGTAAGTTTTAATGCCTGAACAATGAGTTGGGTTTCAAAATCATTGATGAGCTCATTGAAATCTACTGTGCCGTTATCCCAGGTAACGCTCTGAGCGGTCGCTTTATGGCTTTCTGGTTGATCTACCAACGTATCTTCTGCAACTGCGGTCTCTATTTCAGTTGGAATCACAACATTATGAAATTTTTCAGGAAGATCAGTCAGTTCAACCTGTCTGCCACTGTACAGAATGGTCATGTGCTGTATAAGGTTTTCAAGCTCCCGCACATTACCACGCCATTCGTAATGGGAAATCGCGGCAAATGCCTGAGAAGAAAAGGTGAATCGTTCCCTGCCACGATTTTCAGCATGTTTTTCAAAAAATGCATCAATCAATAACGGTATATCTTCAGCCCTTTCTTTTAATGGGGGAATGTTAAGAGGAACGACACTGAGACGATAATACAGGTCTTCCCTGAATCGTCCTTCACTGACCATTTGCTGAAGATCGCAGTGTGTTGCCGCCAGGATTCGTGTATTGACGGGGATTGATTTAAAAGCGCCGACAGGCTCAAATTCCTTTTCCTGGATGACCCGTAACAGCTTGGCCTGAAGGGCAGATTTCATGTCGCCGATTTCGTCGAGAAAGAGAGTTCCCTTGTCTGCGTACTGAATCCTGCCGGGCTTGTTAGTCGTTGCCCCCGTAAAGGCACCTTTGGTGTAACCGAACAGTTCGCTTTCAAGGAGGTCGTCGGGTATGGCGGCACAGTTTACCGGCACAAAGTTCTTGTCACATCTTTTACTCTGAGCATGTATGGCCTTTGCAACCATTTCTTTTCCGGTCCCGGATTCACCCCTTATGAGGACGGTGGAAATATCATCTTCGGCCACTCGGGTAATGAGGTCAAAGAGTTGTCGCATCGGCTTGCTGGAACCGATTATTCCATGAAATGGAGGAGGATTTGGTTTAGCTGGTTCTTTCGGTACTTTTTGGGTTGGTGGAAGTGTTTCGTATGCTCTTTTCAAAGCCATGGACGTTTCAACCGGGTCAATAGGTCTGTGAATGAAATAGAAGAGATCAAGCTCCAGTACCTGTTTTATCAGTTGAGGACGACCGG
>WTAT01000315.1 GCA_013139415.1 Desulforhopalus sp. | reverse complement strand
AGTAGCACTCATTATCGGCTTGGTTGCACTTTCGTTTAAAATAGTAACTGAATACGAAAGGCTCGTAGTCCTTTTTCTTGGCCGCTTCCAGACTGTAAAAAAACCGGGCCTGAGAATTATTGTCCCTGGAATCCAGAGAGCCTTTCGTGTCGACCTTCGTGTTATCACCATGGACGTCCCGCCGCAGGATGTTATCTCAAAAGACAACGTAACCGTAAGGGTGAATGCAGTGCTCTACTTCAGGGTAGTCGACCCGGAAAAAGCAATTATCCAAGTTGAACATTTCCTGGTTGCCATAAACCAGCTGGCGCAGACAACCTTACGCTCGGTACTCGGTCAGCATGATCTGGATGAAATGCTCTCAGAACGAGAAAAACTGAACTCAAATATTCAGGAGATAATAGACAAACGGGCCGATGCCTGGGGAATTAAGGTGATAAATGTCGAAATAAAACACATAGACCTCAATGATTCAATGATCAGAGCCATTGCTAAACAGGCAGAGGCGGAAAGGGAAAGGCGGGCAAAAGTCATCCATGCAGAGGGTGAATACCAGGCCTCGGAGAAATTGCTTGCGGCCGCTAATGTTATTTCCCAAAATCCACAGGCATTGCAGCTGCGTTATCTGCAGACATTAAATGATATTTCATCTAATGAGAATACAAACACCATTGTTTTTCCGTTCCCGGTGGAAATGATGCGGTCCATCTTGAAGGACGGCCAGCCCAGACAGAATCAGGCAAAATGAATTGACCGCTGATCTAATCACTGCAAACAGTAAAGAACACTTTCATGAAAAAGGGTTCCAGGCAATCACCTGAAACACTTTTAAAATGGTCGGGAAGAGAGGATTTGAACCTCCGACCCCAGCGTCCCGAACGCGGTACGCGTTATATTTATAATGCAATAATATTAAACTGTTATTATTTTTTATCTAGTAACAGTGTTATCAAAATTCTTTAAATAACCTTGTTAACTTCGAATGCGGTTGTCGCTAGTTCGAGTCACTCCTAGTGCACCAACAAAAACAAGGAGTTAAAGCGTGTAGCAATCCAGACTCAATCTGACAAGTTTTGATTACTGGTTTCGATTTAATCTGACATCCAAGCATGGGGGGCAATGATCCCAAAATGTTCTGGAATTATCTTTGAAATGTAGATTCACAACAGGAGACACATCTACTTGGCGAATTTCGAAATATTCAAGACCTTCGATGTTGCAATATCAATATCAGAGTTAAGAAATTGCCCCCAGTTTTTTTTGCTCTTCAGGTAGTTCTTTACGTCCGGATCTGTGAGAATCTACACCCCGAGGTTTACTCAAGATCCGCCATTTTCATTTGATATTTACCAAAGATATCCTGCACTACCCCTCTTCGAGCCAAATCCAGATACTTATTATTAAATCTGTCAACGAGTGCTTTTTCTGTAAATTCTTTGGAAAAGGCAATGTAATATTTTAACTCCCGATGTTTTCCGGCATATCTGATATTTCTCAACCCCAACTTACTAATCAAAGCAAATCCAACATCTCTGTTTGAATACACCGCATCCAATCGATTAATCGATAACAGTTTAAATCCAGTCTCATCATCATCCCGCATGTGAATGGACAGATCACCAATTTCATCTTTGATTTTTCCAAGTGATGTCGCGGTATTTGAAGGTCCAAACACACCAACATTATAACCTTTTACATCTTGAACATTTTTGAACTCAAGTGGGTTACTGTCAGAAACAAAAAAACCATATTCTGTATCTAGAATCGGCGGGCTGAAATATAACCACTTTTCCCGTTTTTTATTCCGGCCAACGACAAATAAACCATCTGCATCCCCAATCGCAACCAAACTCTGAGCCGTTTTCCACCGCATTAAATTATAGGTGCAGTTAATTTCGATCTCTTTACACGTTTCTGTTATGATTTCTGCAATAGGTCCAGAGACTATACCATCAATGGCGTAGCTGAATGGTGCAAAATCTTGTGTATTAAACTCCAGGTCAGCTGAAAATATATTGTTAGAAAATATGACGACAAAACTCAATACCATTCCTGAAATGACACTTTTTGTTGATTTTATCATTTTTTTCCTCCGTCACCTGTTCCACCTTAGAATTCTTCAATAGATAATTATAAGGCTTAGATATCCTGAAATTTATTCTCAGTTTCCTTTTTGACAGGATTATTCATATACTTGCCCCAATCCTGCTTTTTCCGCCACATTGAAATTATTAATAAGTATGTCGATTGGCGGACATCGATTGAGCGTATAACGAATTGTATTCACTTAACATATACTGCACTTTTTACCAAAAGAATGTCCGCCAATCAGGTTCCGCCTTAATACGAGGATCAAATTTAGGGTCATCACAGCTATACAATGACTCAGAAGAGAGCTATTCTTTTTCTCTCATGGCCAATTTTCGGAACTCATAAATCACTTCATAGGCATTGTTTTCATTTGCATCTTTAAATCTTCTTTTGATTAAGATTTTAATAGTAATAATGTCCTCCTTTATTTGTTTTTTTTTAATTCGGGTGAGAAAAACTGCTTAAAAGAGTTCAACTGTTAGTAAAAAATTACGAAAAACAAGCTCGACAGAGCTTGATAGACGAATCAAGTTTGACCAAAGCATTGCTTTAAAATAAAAAGCCGAACTACCTTTTTCCAAGGCAGCCCGGCTATCTGTTGAGATCCGTAGCTTTCCGTCCCTATCTTTCGATAAGTTTGGCTTTGTCTCGTATCGAATACTAATGATGTTATTCTTATATTTTATGACAATACTTCAAAAAATAATCAATGCCACAGCGTGACATACGCCTTTAAGGGGCGATGTTAACAAAGTTGGCGTTCTATAAAGACAGGTAAAATTGACCAGTTAGGCCAACATGTTTCCGGCAAAATAAATCTATTATATTACCTTGTAGTGTAAAAGATTGTTCCAGAATCTCTTTTATTGATGGAAAATCTTGGATGCGTTAGCTCACAACTTTCCAGCCTACCTCAACGTTAAGATACCTCTTGACAATGGATGCTGAGCATGGATATTTCAACAAGAATATAATCTCTTTTGCGTTAAAGATGTATTCCTTCTCCTCAAGGAAGAAAGCATGTTTTTTCAAACTGCCGGAATAGAAGTCGCCCCCTGGATTCCGCCACTTGTTGCCTTTGCTATCTCCTTTTTCACCTCCATGGGCGGAGTATCGGGAGCTTTCCTGCTACTCCCTTTTCAGATGTCGTTTCTCGGCTATACCACGCCCTCAGTTAGCGCCACCAATCAGTTATTCAACATTGTAGCTATTCCCAGCGGGGTCTATCAATATTGGAAAGAAGGGCGGATGGTCTGGCCCCTCACCTGGATAGTGATTGCTGGCACTTTACCTGGTGTGCTGTTTGGGGCCATCGTACGTGTCAAATATTTACCAGATCCTCAACAGTTCAAGGTGTTTGCTGCGGCCATCCTGCTCTATATCGGCATTAGGATAATTCGTGATCTGCTTGGGAAAAACAGTGGAATTCAAACCAAAGCCCAGAGTGAAAAAAGATTCCAGGAGATAGTCAAGCGGTATCGGACCGAAAAAAAGGTTGCTACCTATTCAGATCCTCCAAGCTCGTCTGCTGTCCGGTTAACTCACTTCAATCTCCAGCGATTCGGGTATACTTTCTACGAGGAACAGTTTGATGTATCAACCTGGGGAATTTTCTCGCTCAGCCTGGTAGTTGGTGTTGTCGGGGGGATTTACGGTATAGGTGGTGGCTCAATAATCGCCCCATTTTTTGTGACGTTTTTCAGGCTGCCGATATATACAATTGCAGGAGCTTCCCTGATGGGAACCTTTGTAACTTCAGTCGCTGGCGTTGCCTTCTATCGAACTATAGCACCATTTTATCCGAGCATTTCAGTTGCCCCCGACTGGCTGCTTGGAATTCTTTTTGGGTTAGGTGGGATGGCTGGCATGTACCTCGGTGCCAAGTGTCAAAAACATGCTCCAGCAAAAGCCATCAAATGGATGCTAGCGGGTATCATTGTCTTAACAGCCCTGGAATATGGTATTGATGCTTTATTATAGCAAAGGTCCATTGCTGTATTTCCGACAGAAATACCGCAATCAACACATTATTTTTCACCAGTTAATGGTTAAAGTCTTTGTTAAAGCAATTTTACAATGCATCTCCAAGCACAGGGGGAATACGCGCACTTTCAATAAGATTCCGTT
>WTAT01000103.1 GCA_013139415.1 Desulforhopalus sp. | reverse complement strand
CGGTATGTTCATGATTATGGTAGGCGGCTAGCATAAGAAGAGAGTTCCACTTTGCATCACACAGGCTTGCCGCCAGTGGTGGTCATGGTTTTCCTACTCATCGGTTACCTCCTTTTTCATTTTTTCGATGGATATAAATGTCATCAATTTTATATGTTTTTGTCAAAGTCCAGGGATACCGATTGGGCCGGGTAGGTCCGGGATGCCGCAACCGGTAATCAGGAAAAGAAAGCTGAAAAGAAAATAAAAAAGTAACAGATAGTGCATCATATTAATACTCCTGGAAGTTGAAAGAGATGTCTGAAGAACCCTTCTAGTGGAGCGGAGGATTAAAGTAGCCGAATCGTAGATCCGGAAACAGTTCCTTTAACTGTTGCAGCCAGTTTTGCATTCCCATGGGCCGTTTTTTGCCCGTATGCTGGACGACCTCAAGATACCAGTCCGGATCCATGTTGAGATTGCGAAGCTGGATCAGGTCCGGTCGGTAGAGGATGATCAGGTCGCATAGGGCCTTAAATTCGTCCGGGTCGTCGGTAAATCCCGGCAGTGTAAAGTAGTTCAGTGAAACAAAGCGGCCGGCTTTTTTCATGACCAGGATGGATTCCAGGACGTTTTTGAAATTGAACCCCTGGGGACGATAATACATGGTATGGCATCCTTTGCGGGCACTGTTTATGCTCACCCGGATGGAGTCGAGGCCGGCCGCAACGAGTCGTTCAACAGCATCCGGCAGGCTGGCATTACTATTAAGGTTTATTGTTCCTTTTGATGTTTTTCTGCGTATAAGCAGTATCGCTTTTTCAATGGTGTCTGCCTGGAGGAGGGGCTCTCCCTCACATCCCTGTCCAAAGCTGACGACAGCATTATCCACACTGTTTAGATGGGGTACGGCTACTTCGGCAATCTCTTCAGGGGAAGGAATAAATTTTATCCTGTCTTGAGTGGATGGACAGCATCCAGAGGGCTGAAGAGAAATACATCCCACACATTTGGCATTGCATGTAGGTGAGGTCGGCAGCGGAGCCTCATGACGATTGAGGAAATAGTTTTTTGCCGCAGGACAGCTGTATGTCAGGCTGCATTTGCCAAGATGCTGGATCAGCCTGTTTTTTGGGTGTGCTTTCAGTTTTTTACGGGTTTCTTTCTCTATTTTGCGAACATTATAACCGGCAGCATCCTGGCGAATGTCCGTATCGCTTCGAAAACCGCAGACCCAGAAGCGGTCGTCGAGCCAGCCCACAGCAGTATAGGCAAAGAGTGGGAGGTGATCCAGGTCGGGACGACTTTTTTCATAGGCGGCTGTGTACAAAGCAGTGTGGGCCGGAGCCATAAAGGCAGCAACTGCCTGGATTCCGTTGCGGGGGATATCAGGATTCTGGTTGAGGAGTACCGGGTCGCCGGTTTGTGGATCGAATCCTACTGGGAACCGGCCAGGCAGGACAAAAAGATCACTTCCTTCGGGAAGGGGAATGATATCTATGAGGTCAGGCTGGAAGAACCAGTGGCTGCTTCGACCGGCCATGAGCAGATTCGGGCAGTCTTGGATCTCCCCTTTTTTATTGGCATAGACCAGGAAGGGGACTCGAGCAGGGTGCATCGGTTCCATTGCGTCAGAGGATTTACATCTCTTTGGGCCGTATCGAGTCAAAGACAGAATCAACGGCTTTGTAAATTTCAACATCATCACCGAAGACATCTTCGATCTTGGGGTGATCCATCAGGTCTTCAGTTATATACTGTGTCAGATAGAGGCTGAGAAAATTAGGGTTAATGACAAGCTGACGGATCGGGGCAATTTTAAACTGGATCTCAAATTCTTCCATCTCGGAGAGGCCGCGTAGAAGATCAGTGAAGACCTCCCTGATGGCGCTCTCTGAGGTGGTTTCGATAATATGGCGATCCAGCAGGCGCTGTACCAGTCGCAGGGCCAGTTCATCCGAATTTTTATACGCCGTCTGCAGTATGAACCGCCGCTCTCTTTCTCGTTTTCTATCTATGGCGGCAACCGCTCTGTCTCCGGCGCCGTATGGATTGCTGCTTTTAACTCCACCCATGAAGTCTCTCCCGTTGTCTGTATTGTTTGTGTATTCTTCTTATTACCTCTTGCTTTCGATTCGGGCTATAAAAAAATAATGAAAAAAGATAAGTTGGCAAAATGCCGTAATTTGAATTATCGCCACCAACAATATCAAATAAAGTCTAAAGATTCACGCGGCGTATGAGTGTTTTTGCGAATACGTCAAAAAATGTCGTCTGAAAATGCATATGTTGTCTGTCGGGTGATTTTTTGTTATAGGCGAGGGGGAAAATATCAAAAAGGAGTGATATATGGATATTACAGTTTTATTGCCTGCAGGCAGACTGCCTCTTGATCTTATGGCGAAGGCTCATGACATGGCAGAAAAATATGGGCTGGGAATATACCTGTCCACAGTCCAGAATCTTCGACTTCTGGATGTGCCCGAGGAACGTGTTAATGAAGTAAAAAAAGAACTGGCTGCTGTTGGTGCTGATTTTAAAGGGCCCGGGAAGTTCCCGCTTCCAAGGGTATGTATAGGGAAAACGTATTGCAAACTTGGTGTCATTGATACGGAAGAATTTTCTAATCGCATTATGGCGAGGTTTAAAGGAAGAACGAAGACAAAGCCTAAATTCAAGATTGCCGTGTCAGGGTGCGTTTTATGCTGTTCCGGTGTCAAGACAACGGATATTGGCATTAATGCCAGTAAAATAGGGTTTGACCTGTATGTCGGCGGTAAAGGCGGCCCGCATCCAAGGGTTGGCCGCCGTATTCTCCATGGAGTGGATGAAGATACAGTTCTGAATGCCGTTGAAAAAATTGTTGAGTTTCATCACACCATGAGCACCCAGAAACAGCGGATGCGAAAGCTCATCGATCATCCGGAATTCCCTTATCCTGACGAGGTGTGATCAGTTGTACGATATTGAATCAAATTTTGATGTACATCTCTACCCCTACCACTGGGGAAATCCGGACATTATCAAATAGACCAGCCTGTTTGATAAGCCGACCCACCCACAGCCGGTTGCCTTTGAAGAAGAATTATAAAACTTGACTGCCAACCTTCTTGCT
>WTAT01000107.1 GCA_013139415.1 Desulforhopalus sp. | reverse complement strand
CTGCAGCATCTCCTTGATCTCGGCAAAGGGCTTTCTATTTGCAACTATCATAAAAATATCCTCCAAAACGGACCGGGATTCTGTTAAAATTCCTCCCGGTCCGATAAAAATAAGATGCTATAGGCCGACCTCTGCGAGATCCGGCCCGAGGTATATTCTTTCGTTTTCCCCAAGCATCCCCATGGACAAACAGATGAGTGTCCAGAGATGCAGGGTATGGAAACTGCCTTCATAATGCTCAGCCAGATCATGCACCTGTGCATGGCAGTTGTGGCACGGGGTGATTGCATACTGAGCCCCTGTGGCCTGAATCTGGTCGAACTTTATCCGGCCATATTTACGGCGCTGTTCGGGGAATCCCGATTGCAGAAAACCACCGCCGCCGCCGCAACAGTAGTTGTTGGACTTATTTGGTGCCATATCGATGAAGTTTTCCGCACCGACAACCTTTTTCACCACATAACGCAGGTCATCGGCCACAGGGTCGCCAAAGGCTTTTCTGACCAGCTGGCAGGGATCCTGAACGGTGAAGGTCACTTTCAGGTCCTTGTTCCAATCGGAGTTGACCTGCAGTTTTCCTTCCCTGATCCATTTCGCGTAATATTGAATGATACTGGCAATCTCGAAGTTGTGTTCAATGTTGAATTTTTTCAGTCCGGCCCGGACTGCAAATAGTTCGTGTCCTCACTCCGTGTTGAGCCACACCTTGCAGCCAAGATCATCCACAGCCTTTGCCTTCACCCGGACGATATGTTCCCAGCTATCATTGTCAGCAAGGAAGAGACAGTAGTTCTCCGCTGCCCACCCTTTGGAGCCGTAGGTCCAATCAGCATCCACCTTATTTAGAATCTTCCAGAGCGGAACCATCTCATCCGGTTCGGTCATCGGCTCCCTTGAGTTCTGGTTGAGGTAAAAATATGATCCCTCCTTGTCCATAGGGGCCAGCAGTTTCTCAAAGCCGGGTTGGTCCGCACGAACTTCTTCGGCGACATCTTCAACCACGAAGCGCCAATCCTCTTCATTGGCGCCCATGGCACTGCAGGTGTCGCTGCGCAGGGCCATGTCACATGAGCCAAGGATACCTTTAGGGCGCTCATTTCGAGGCCTGGCAGCCCTCAGGTTAAAAACCAGCTGGGGGATATCGATTTTCATCGGGCAGACATAAATACAGCGCTGACACATGGTACACATCCAGGGCCAGTCGGAGGCCAGCAGCTCCTCGTCCATACCCATGGACGCCATGCGTAACATTTTTCGTGGGTCCAGATCTTCCAGGCCCGTTGCCGGGCAGCCGGAAACGCAGGCCCCGCAGGTCAAACACATGTCAAGGTTTCCGCCGTCAGGCAGAAGGGTCTTGACCTGGTCCATGAACCTGCTTTTCTTTTTCCCGCTTATTTTTAATACTCCAACAGACATATTTAACTCCTTTGGTTAGGCTTGTGCAACCTTCTTCAACACATCCTTTTAAAGGTTTGGTCCAGGTAAAATCGCCATTATGCAGGGTCAGCGACTTTCCTGGGTTTTGCCTTCAAAGGATTAGGTCCAAGAGACAGAATGTGTTCGGTCATCTCGTTGGCATATTTGGCAAAGGTCGGCCCTTCGCCCGATGACAGGTTATACATCCTGACCCGGTCGCCTTCGATACCGATTTCCTCCAGGAGATCATGGATGTGCTCGACACGTTCTCGACACCTCAGGTTTCCCTCATTGTAATGACAGTTGCCCTCAAGACAACCAACGCAGTAAGCACCGTCTGCACCTTCCTGAAAGCATTTAAGCAGGTACATTGCATCCACTTTACCGGTACATGGAACGCGGATTATTTTAATATTCGCTGGGTACGTCAGTCTCATCGAACCTGCCAGGTCCGCAGCGGAGTACCCTCAGTAATCGCAACAAAATGCTACAATAGTTGGTTTGAAATCAGCCATTATATTCCCTCCGCCAGCAGAGTTTCAATCTCGCAGGTAATCTGGTTATCTTCGTAGTTGTTGAGCTTGATGGCCTGTCTCGGGCAGACACAGGCACATACCCCGCATCCCTGACAGAGTGCCGGATCGATTTCGATCTCGCCTTTAGCCACATTGAACTGTGGAACCTCAAACGGACAGGACCGGACACAGGTCAAACACTTGACGCAGTGATCCGGGAACACCTCAGCTTTGATGGCCGACAGCTTGATCTCATCTTTCGAGAGGATGGTAACTGCCCGCGATGCAGCGGCACTCGCCTGCACGATTGCCTCCGAGACCAGTTGCGGGCTGTGGGCAGTACCGCATAAGAAGACGGCCTCGGTACCCATATCCACAGGTCTCAATTTGACGTGTGCTTCAAGGAAATACCCTTCCGGGTTGGCGTTGAGTTTCATCTTGTTGGTAAGCTCATCAGAGAGGTTTGGCATCAGACCCGCGGAAAGTGTCAGGATGTCCGCACATATCTCGATGTCCCGTTGCAGGACATGATCCTTAACCGTTACCAACATGCCTTCGTCAGAAGCCTTAGCTACTGGTGGGTGGTCCTTGTCAAAGCGGACAAAGAAGACTCCCTGCTTTCTTGCCTCGGTGTAATAGTTTTCCATCTGGCCGTAAAGACGCATATCACGATAGAGAATAAACACCTGGGTATCCGGACTGGACTTTTTAATTGCCAGCGCATTTTTTACCGCTGATTGACAACAGATCCGTGAACAGTTGGGCCGCTCCTCATTTCGAGAGCCGACAGGTGGAAGGTAAATTACGGGTGACAATTGAGGTTCCCCACCGCAGATCGCTCAATATTGTTGCCAGGGTCGTCTGGCATACAGTCACCACC